>JAGRNP010000004.1:0-55231 GCA_020440705.1 bacterium
CGCCGCGGCCGGACCCGACGCCTCCGACAACGCCGACGGGGAGCGCCCGTCGTGAGCCTGCTCGGACCCGATCCGACCGATCCGGCCGGGCACCGGGGCCTGCTCATCACCTTCGAGGGACCGGAGGGCAGCGGCAAGACGACCCTGATCCGGGGCATCGCCGAGCGCATGGCCGCGCGCGGCGAGCAGCCCCTGGTGATCCGCGAGCCCGGCGGCACCGAGGTGGGCGAACGAATCCGGAACATTCTCCTGGATCCGGCGTCTGAGGGGATGTGCAGCGAGACGGAGCTGCTGCTCATGGTGGCCAGCCGCGCCCAGCTCATCCGCGAGAAGATCGTTCCGGCCCTGGCCGCGGGGATGATCATCCTCTGCGACCGCTTCGCCGACGCCTCGGTGGCCTACCAGGGCTTCGGGCGGGGCCTGGGCGAGGATCTGGTGCGGCGGCTGAACGACGTCGCCCTCGGCGATCTCGCCCCCGACCTGACGTTCCTCTGCCTGCTGCCGCCGGCCGAGGGGCAGGCCCGCCTGGCCGGTCGCGACAAGTCGGACCGGCTCGACCGGGAGAGTCTCGATTTCCATGAGCGGGTCCACGAGGGCTACCGGGCCATGGCGGAATCCGGGGAAATGCGTTTTAAAGTGATCGATGCGGCAGCTTCCCCCGCGGCCATGCTCGACGCCGCGCTGACGCATCTGAAGCGACTGGAACACGGCTTGCTGAAGTACCTCTGACCCGCGATGCCGCCCGACCGGCGCCGCTTCCGCACCAGCACAGAAGGACGGGACATGAAGAATCTCCGCACCCCGAAGTCCATGCGGCCCAACAATTCCGACCGGTTCCGGCGCTTTTTGCTGCTGACGGTGCTCGGTGCCCTGTTCCTCGCCGCGGTGGACGTTTCTGCCGCCGAGACGGCAAATCGCCGCAAGGAGTTCTACGACAACCTGAAGATCATGACCGAGGTCTACGAGCGGATCATGAACAACTACGTCGACGAGAAGGACCCGCACGAGATCATGCAGGCGGCCGTCGACGGGATGCTGATGGAACTCGACCAGCATTCCAACTACCTGTCCCCGAAGCACTACGAGGACCTCGTGATGAGCACCGAGGGCGAGTTCGGCGGCCTCGGCATCACCATCAACATCCGCGACCACTTCCCGACGGTCGTCTCGCCCATCGAGGGGACCCCGGCCTACTACATGGGCATCCAGGGCGGCGACCAGATCGTCGAGATCGAGGGCGAGAGCTGCCGGGATTTCACGAGCAACCAGGCCGTGAAGCTCCTGCGCGGCGAACCCGGCTCCCAGGTGAACATCACCATCCAGCGCCCCGGCACCGAGAAGCCGCTGCCCTTCACCATCACCCGCGACATCATCAAGATCGAGAGCGTGCCCTACGCGTTCATGATCGACGACATCGGCTACATCCGGATCGCCAACTTCGCGCGCACCACCAAGGACGAGGTGCGGGACAAGCTCGAGGAGCTCACGGCGGCCGGCATGAAGGGCCTCATCCTCGACCTGCGTTTCAACCCCGGCGGGCTGCTCGACGCGGCCCAGGGCGTCAGCGAGCTCTTCCTCGAGAAGGACGAACTGATCGTCTTCACCAAGGGCCGGCTGCGCAGCCAGAACCACAGCTTCTACAGCGAGACGCGCGGCAAGGTGTACGACGACGTGCCGACCATCGTCATGATCAACGGCTCGTCGGCCTCGGCCAGCGAGATCGTCTCGGCCGCGATCCAGGACCACGATGCGGGCCTGGTCGTGGGCCAGACCAGCTTCGGCAAGGGATCGGTGCAGACCGTGTTCCGCCTCGACGAGGACGAGGCCCTGAAGCTGACCACGGCACGCTACTACACGCCGAGTGGCCGCAGCATCCACAAGGAGCGGCCGCGTCTCACCTACAAGGAACTCGAGACCATGGTCAACGAGGGCGTCGGCCCCCACGACGAGCTCGAGGAGGATCCGGCCGAGAAGGAGAGCCGCTTCGGCCACGAGAAGTTCTACACCGACAGCGGCCGGGTCGTGTACGGCGGCGGCGGCATCAAGCCCGACATCGAGATCGAGCAGGACTTCCTCAGCGACTTCGAGGTGGCCGTCGAGCGTGACGGGGCCCTGTTCAGCTTCGCCGTGGACTACGTGGCCGGCCATCCGGACCTGCCCGAGGACTTCCAGGTCGACGACGAGGACTACCGCCAGTTCAAGGACTTCCTCAAGGGCCGCGAGAACATCGAGGAGTACCTCGGCGTGTTCGAACTGGCCTACAGCGACTCGCTGGTCGACGCCAACGCCGACTTCATCCGCCGCGGCATCCGGCGCGAGGTGGCCCGGCGGGAGCACGGTCCGACCGCCGCCTACAAGGTCGCCATCGAGGCCGACACCCAGCTGCACGAGGCGCTCGAACTGTTCCGCAAGGCCGCCACGCTGCCCGAGCTGCTGGCGGTGGCGCAGCAGTGGAACGAGGCCGAGCTGGCGCGGATCGCCGCCGAGGAGGCGGCTCCGAGCGAGCCCGTCAAGAACTAGCGGCCGGGGTCCGCCGGCGGTTGGGACCGGGCGGGCTTCGCACCTGACGAACGCAGAGGCCCGCGAACGTGCGGGCCTCTGCGTTCGTCGGTGAAGGCGCCCGCCCGGCCCCAACCGCCGGCGCACCCCACGACCCGGTCGACGTGGGCCTCGCTCGCTGCGCTTTGCTCGGCGCCCGTGGGGACATCGGGGGCGAAGAGGGAATGCGGCGGCCTCGCGGGGATGTGGTGGAGGGGGTGGGGGATCGCGTTCCTTGTCGTGGTCGACGCGGCCGTGGTGGCGCCGGTGACCGCCCAGGGACGCCGCCTGCGAGAGCACGGCGGGTCCGCCATCACCTTGCCGCATCCGGGCACCGAACAACGGCCTCACCCGCCGTCGAGCACCACGCCTCCGTCCTCTCCGCCTCCCCCCGTGCCCTCCCAGCGGAGTTCCCCTGCGACCGCCGTCGCTCCTCAAGGCACCAGCCCTCTCAACCCCCTCGAGAGCGTCGGCTGGGGCGGTGGGCTCCGGCGGGGCGCCTTCACCGAGGACGGGAAAGGGTCCGCATGTTCGCGGACCCTTTCCCGTCCTCAGGTGCGAAGCCCCGCCGGAGCCCACCGCCCCAGCCGACCCTCCTACGTCCTCTTGATGAGGGAGGAAGCCGCCGCCACCATCCCCCCCACATCGGACAGGTCGGAGGGGATGATCAGCGTGTTCCCTTCCTTGGCCAGCTTGCCGAACTCGCCGAGGTACTGCTCGGCCACGCGCAGGTTCACCGCCTCCTTGCCGCCGGGCTGCTCGATGGCCTCGGCGATCTTGCGGATGCCCTCGGCCGTGGCGATGGCCACGAGTTCGATCTCGCGCGCCCGGCCCTCGGCCTCGTTGATGCGCTTCATCTTCTCGCCCTCGGAGTAGGCGATGGCCTCCTGCTTGGTGCCCTCGGCCACGTTGATCTTGGCCTGGCGCACGCCCTCGGACTCGAAGATGGTGGCGCGCTTCTCGCGCTCGGCGCGCATCTGCTTCTCGAGGGCGTCGCGCACGGTCTGCGGCGGGTGGATGTTCTTGATCTCGTAGCGGGTGATCTTCACGCCCCACGGATCGGACGCCTTGTCCACGGCGGCGATGATGGCGTGGTTGATGGCCTCGCGCTCCTCGAAGGTCCGGTCGAGCTCGAGCTTGCCGATCTCCGAGCGCATGGTGGTCTGCGACAGCTGCGTCGAGGCGAAGAGGAAGTTCTCGATGCCGTAGCTGGCCTTCACCGCGTCGACGACCTGCAGGTACAGCACGCCGTCCACCTCGACGGCGATGTTGTCGCGCGTGATGCAGATCTGGGGCGGCACGTCGACCGCGACTTCCTTCAGGCTGTGCTTGTAGGCGACCCGGTCGAGGAACGGGGTCAGGATGTGGAAGCCGGCGTTGAGCGTCCGCGAGTACTTGCCCAGGCGCTCGACGATGTAGGCGCTCTTCTGGGGCACGATGCGGGCCGTGTTGATCAGGGTGATGATGACCAGCAGGGCGATGCCGGCTCCGAAGATGGTCCCGATTTGCATGGCGTTCCTCCGTTGGGCGTCAGGTGGCGATTGACGAGAACTCAGTCCTGCGGCCGGACCATCAGGGTGATCCCGTCGGTGCGGACGATGACGGCGGTCTGGCCGTCGACCAGGGCGTCGGCGCTGCGGGCCTTCCAGTTGGCGCCCTTGTATTCGACCTCGCCGCTGCCGCCGGCGGGGATGGCGCCGCGCACGACGACCTCGTGCCCGGCCAGGTCGTCGAGATTGGCGGCGGGGTCCTGGTCGGCGCCCACGTAGCCGAAGAAGCGGGTCCGGAAGCGCCGCCGCAGGATGACGAGCAGGACCACCGAGCTCACGGCGAAGGTGAGCATCTGGCTCGTCCAACCGGGCGTCAGGCCCAGCCACGACGTGAGGGCCGTGAGCCAGGCGCCGGCGCCGAAGAAGACGAGGATGATCCCCGGCAGCATGAACTCGCTGAGGATCAGCGCGAGTCCGGCGACGAACCAGATCAATTCGGGTGAGAAGGACATCGGGCCCTCCTTAGCGGGGTGATGAACGGGATCTCGCTCGATCTACACTTCGGTGAACGGGGTTATTCAACCAGAAAACCGGGTGGGGCACCAGAGCCGATCGGGGGCACGGCAAGGCCCCCGCCGCGAGGCGACGGGGGCCGGGAAGGACCGATGCGCCGGGGCTCAGGCCAGGGCCGGCTCCGGGGCGGCGGTGTGGGCGTCCAGGAGGTTCACCAGCTCCTTGAACTGGGGCTTGGTGATGTAGGCGTCGGCGCCCACCTCCTCGCACTTGCGCGCGATCTGCTCGTTGATCAGCGAGCTGAAGATGATGACCGGGATCTCGCGGGTGGCGGGGTCCGACTTGAGGGCCCGGCACAGGGCCAGCCCGTCCATGGCCGGCATCTCGATGTCGGTGATGAGCACGTCGATCCGTCCCGCGAGGGAGGCGCCGCCGGACTCCGTCCGCAGGGCGCTGATGGCGTCGAAGCATTCCTTGCCGTTGGCGAAGGCGCGGATGTTCCCGTAGTTGCCGCGGCCCAGTTCGGTCTCGACGGTCTCGCGCACCACCGCCGAGTCCTCGGCGAAGAAGACGGTCTTGGCCGCCCGGCCGGCGAACAGGGGGTGGTCGGCGTCGGCGGCCACGGCGTTGCGGAGCTGGTCGCCGGGCAGGATCTCGGCCACGATCTTCTCGAGGTCGACGATGAGGATCTCGCGGTCCTCGATCTCCAGCGAGCCCGTGAACTTGCTGTCCGGGGTGTTGAGGAAGGCGCTGAGCGGGCTGATGGACTCCCAGCTCACCCGGTGGATGCGGTTGACACCGTCGACCAGGAATGCGGTCTTGCGGTTGTTGAACTCCATGACCAGCACGAGCCGGTTGTCGCTGTCGGCGCTTTCGGCGCCGATGACGGCGGCGGCGGTGCCACCGGCCTCCTCGATCGAGACGGGCGTGTCCATCTCCGCCCGCAGATCGACCAGGGTGATGCAGCTGTCGCGGAAGAGCAGCGTGCCCACGATGGAGGGATGGGAGAGCTGGATCTGCGTGACGCGCGAGGGATCGTACTGCTCGATCGCCTGGATCTTCAGCACGTTCACCCCGAAACTCTGGCTGTTCAGGACGAACTCGAGGATCTCGACCTCGTTGGTGCCCGACTCGAGCAGGATGCCTTCTTTCGCCATGGTCTTCCCTTCCTGGCCGTTCGTGTGTGCGTTCCCGCCGGGCCTGGTCAGCCGACGAGATTCAGTTTGTGCATGACGTCCTCGAGCAGGTAGCCGTCCTCGCCCGGCATGTTGAGGAACTGGGCGCCGACCTTGTAGAACGAGGGGTTGGCGTCGGGCTCGCACCAGACGACCTTGGCCTCGACGACGACGTCGGTCTTGTTGCGGGCCATGACCGGCAGGATGATGCGCAGCTTGTAGACCTTCCCGATCCGGGGCGGCTTCTTCGCCACCATCATCAGGCCGTCGGCGGTGATGTCCACGATGCGGCCCACGTACCCGCCCCGGGAGGCATCGTAGGCCTTGACCACGTGGGGGGTGTTCTTGCGGGGCCGATGGCGATAGTCTTCCATTGCCGTCCTTTCGGGCTCTGAGGTTCCTCTAGGATCATCGGCTTCCGGCGCGGGAACTTGAGCCCGGACGACGCCCGCGGCGGCGCCGCGGACCCCGCCGGTTGCCGGGGCGCGTCCGCCACGCTATCCTTGCGGAAATCATGGGATTGACGTGGCCGCGAGGAGGCTTCATGAGCGACCGTTTCGACATCAGGGTGGATTCCGAGGTGGGGCGCCTGCGCGGCGTGATCGTGCACGAGCCTGGGCCGGAAGTGGCCAACATGACCCCGGAAACCGCCGAACGGGCCCTCTACAGCGATATCCTGAACCTGACGGTGGCCCGGGCGGAGTACGCCCAGATGCTCGGCGTGCTGGAGAAGCGGGCCCGGATCCTCCGGGTCGGCGAGCTGCTGGGCGAGATCCTCGACAACGACCGCGTCCGGCGCGGGCTGGTGCGGCGCATCTGCGAGGCGGAGGGGGTGCCCGACGTGGCCGTCGACCTGCTGGAGGTCCCGTCGGCCGAACTGGCCCGGCTGCTGATCGAGGGCGTGGCGCTGCGCAAGGACAACCTGTCGCGCTTCCTCTCCCAGGACCGCTACAGCCTGCCGCCCCTGCACAACTTCTTCTTCACGCGGGACTCGGCGGTCGCCGTGGGCGATCGGGTGCTGATCAGCCGCATGGCGAACCGGGTGCGGGGACGCGAGACGCGGATCATGGAGGCGATCTTCGACTTCCATCCGCTCTTCGACGCCCGCACGGTGAATCCGGCCCGTCTCGGTGGCGCCGATCCTTCGGTGACCATCGAGGGGGGCGACATCCTCGTCGCCGGGCCGGAGGTGCTGGTCATCGGCTTCGGCGCCCGCACGACCCGTCAGGCCATCGACTTCCTGATCGAGCGGATCAAGGGCCTGGGCCGGCGCATGCACATCCTGGTGCAGGAGCTGCCGGAGTCGCCCGAGTCGTTCATCCACCTGGACATGGTCTTCACCTTCCTCGACGTGGACACCTGCATGGTCTTCGAACCGGTGATCATGCAGACGCACCACTTCGACACCGTCCACATCCACATCGAGGCCGGGCGCGTGGTGAGCATCCGCGAGGAGGACACCCTGCTGACGGCGCTGGCGCGGCTGGGGATCGCGGTCGAGCCGCTGTTCTGCGGGGGGCGGACCGACCGCTGGGTGCAGGAACGCGAGCAGTGGCACAGCGGCGCCAACTTCTTCGCGCTGGCGCCCGGGCAGGTCATCGGCTACGGGCGCAACACCCACACGGTCGACGAGCTGGCGGCGGCCGGATTCGCGGTCGTGCCCGCCGCCGACGTCATCGAGGGGCGGTCAGATCTCGAGCAGATCGGCCGCTGCGTCGTCACGATCGACGGCTCCGAACTGGCGCGGGGCGGCGGCGGGTGCCGCTGCATGACCATGCCGGTCGCCCGGGAACCCGTGGCCTGAGCCGCCGCCGCGGCGTCCGGCGCGCGGGGCGCCGGCGGCCTGGCCGTCGACGACGCCCTGGAGCTGCTTCACGAGATCCTGCAGCACGGCCGCCTGGGCCGAGAGCTCCTCGCTGGCCGCGGCCGACTCCTCGGCGCTGGCGGCGTTGGCCTGGGTCACCGCGTCGACCGTCGTCACCGAGCCGTTCACGTCCCGGACCTGGCGGGCCTGGGCGCTGTTGCTCTCGTCGACCTGGTGGGCCAGGTCGCCCACCGCCGTCACCTTCGCGGCGATCTCGGTCAGGATCCCCGATACCTCCTCCGAAACGGTGACGCCCTGGTTCGCGCTCTGGGCCGATTCCTCCAGCAACCGGTTCGTGTCGGCGGCGGCCTCGGCGCTGCGCTGTGCGAGGTTGCGCACCTCCTCGGCCACCACGGCGAAACCCTTGCCCGCCTCGCCGGCGCGCGCGGCCTCCACGGCCGCGTTCAGGGCGAGCAGGTTCGTCTGGAACGCGATCTCGTCGATGGTCTTGATGATGGTGGCCGTCTGGTCGGCCGAGTTCTTGATGCGGTCGATGGCCTCGCCCATGCGGCCCATGACCTGGCGGCCGTGGGCGGCGGCGTCGGCGGCCTCCTGCGACCGCGTGCGCACCTCGTTGGTGCGGGTGGCGTTGCGGGCGGTCTCCTCGGCCACATCGCCGAGGGTGCGGGCGATCTCCTGGAGGCTCTCGGCCTGGTCGATGGCCCCCTCGGCCATCCGGGTGCTCGACTGGGCCACGTGCTCGCTGGCCGACGACACCTCGCCGGAGTTGGCGCGCAGGTTGGTGATGACGCGGCGCACCGGATCGACGACCGAGCGGGTCACGACGAAGTAGAACACGCCCGAGCCCACGAGCAGGAGCACGAGGGTGGCGCCGATCTGCTTGAAGAGGCTGGCCCGGAGCATGGCGTCGACCGCGTCCATGCTCTGCAGGACCTCGAACGCCCCGTGCACTTCGCCGACCCGCCAGTTCTCCATGCGCGCGCCGGTGGGGTCGAGACCCTTGTCGTTGCCCCAGAGCTCGCGGCTGTCGGCCGGATCGCCGTGGCACAGCAGGCACTCGGCGGTCAGGTGGATGGGTTTGAAGTAGCGGATCCGGTTGGCTTCCTCGTCGAAGTGGACGTAGCTGGCCAGATTCTCGGTCTCGAAGCGGCGGAGCACCTCGGCTTCGAGTTCGTCGGGCATGTTCTCGGGGTTGCGGGGTTCGAACTTGGGGACGCGGAAGGTGTACCCTCCCTCGGCGGACTTGGCCATGGTCGTCTCCCAGGCCGACACCACGGGCACCGCCGCGATGACCCGCTCCATCTCGCCGTTGGCGGCCCACTCCTGGAGCATCTCTTTCGAGAAGAGGCCCAGGTCCCACTTGGCGGCCATGTTCTCGCGGGCGGACTCGGCGGCCAGCACCACGCTCTGCGCCTTGTCGACGTAGAGGCCGAACGCCTGTTCCCGCGCATCGCGGTAGGAGACGACGTTCAGCACGGTCGCCAGGATCACGAACCCGACGACACCGACGATGACGATTTTCATGCGCAGATCGATTCTCATGATTCCTCTCCGGGACGGAAGGGGCCCTGGGCGAGAGAATTCCGAGTGGATCCTGTATCGGGGAGTTGAGCGAAATCTTTATCGAATTCGGTGGATCAGGGCCCTGCGTTGTTGCGGGGGGCGGGCCGTGGTACATTGGGGACGACCGGGAACGCGCGTTTTCCGGCCATCCGGAGGCGCTCCCGACCAGCCGGCGCCCGCACCCGCAGCTCATTTCCGGTTCGCGGCGCCCCCGGCGGTGCCGAAAGCACCGTCCGGGAGGGTCCCGTGTCCCACGCCGTCGCCCGACTCCTGAACTTCAAGTCCGGTGAGATGCCGTTGGCCCTGCGGTCGGCGGCCTTCTACTTCACCGTCCTCTGCGGCTACTTCTTCCTGCGGCCCGTGCGCGAGGCCATGGGCGTCTCGCGGGGCATGGGCGACCTGCGCTGGTTGTTCATCACGACCTCGGCGGTCTCGCTGGTCATCGTGCTCGTCTTCGGCGGGGTGGTCAGCCGCACCGATCGGCGCCGATTCATTCCCGTCGGCTACGGGTTCGTGGTCGTGTGCCTGCTGGTCTTCGCCGGGCTGCTGACCGTCGACGCGTTCGCCGGCGGCGGGCTGATCGGCTCGGACGCCGAGACCGGGACCGCGCGTGCGGTCGGGTACACCTACTACGTGTGGCTGAGTGTCATCAGCCTCTTCGTGAACAGCCTGTTCTGGTCGTTCATGGTCGACGTCTTCGATGCCGACCAGGGCAAGCGGATGTTCGCCTTCATCGGCATCGGGGGCACCCTCGGGGCGCTCGTCGGCGGTTGGGCCACGACGACGGTCAGCGGGCTGACCGACTCGGTGCACCTGCCGGCGGGGTTGATGCTCGTGGGTGCGGCCCTCTTCGCTGGGTCCATCGCGCTCATGCTGGACCTGGACCGGCAGGCGGTGGCGTCGCGCCACTCGCGCCTGGGGGCGGACGTGTCCGGCGGCGGGAGCGCGGCGCCCGTCGGGGGCCAGTTCTGGACCGGCCTGACGACCCTCGTCCGGTCGCCCTACCTGCTGGGGATCGCCCTCTACATCATGCTGATGGCGGTCTCCAATACCCTGATCTACTTCACCCAGGCCAGCATCATCCTCGAGAGCACCGACACCTTCAGCCAGCGTGTGGGCAGCTTCGCCCAGTTCGACATGCTCGCCCAGCTGGCGACCCTGCTGACCCAGATCTTCGTGACCACGCGCCTGATCCAGCGCCTGGGCGTGGGCGGGACGCTCCTGGTCATGCCCCTGGTCACGGTGCTCGGCTTCGCCGTGCTCGCCGTCTGGCCCCTGTACGGGGTGATGATGATCTTCGCCGCCCTGCACCGGGCCTCCCGCTACGCCGTGTCGCGCCCCGCCCGGGAGACGCTCTTCAGCGTCGTGCCGGCCGAGACCAAGTACAAGGCGAAACCGTTGATCGACGTGTTCCTCTACCGCGGTGGCGACGTGGCCGGGGCCGGCCTCGAGGGCGGGCTGAAGGCGGCGGGGCTGACCATCGCCGGTCTGGCCTGGGCCACGGTGCCGCTGGCCGGGGTGTGGGGCGTGCTCTGCCTGGCGCTGGGCCGGGCGCAGCAGCGGAAACTGGCGGGAGAGCCGTCCGGGCGCGGGCGCTGAGGGGCGGGTGCTCAGCTGGTGACGGTGTGCGGCGGCTGTGCGGCGAGCGCCTTCTCCACGGCCGCACGCAGGTCCTTGGCCTTGATCGGCTTGGAGACGTATTCGTCCATGCCGGCGATGAGGCAGCGCTCGCGGTCGCCCGCCATGGCGTTGGCCGTCATGGCCACGATGGGCGTGTGCCGGTCCGTGCCCTCGGCCTTGCGGATCAGGTGGGTCGCCTCGAAGCCGTCCATCTCCGGCATCATGCAGTCCATCAGGATCAGGTCGTAGGGGGTGGTTTCCCACTTCGCCACGGCCTCGGCGCCGTTGTTGGCGGTGTCCGGAACCACGCCCAGCCGCTTCAGGATCCCCCGGGCCACCTTCAGGTTGACCAGATTGTCGTCGACGAGCAGCACCCGCAGGCCGGCGAACGGGCCGGTGGGCGGTTCCGGGACCGTCCGCGGGGACGCGTCGGCGGGCGCTTCCTCCCGCAACCGCTCGAGCCCGCGGCCGAGATTCTCGAACCGGACGGGTTCGGTGACCAGGACGACCCGCACGCCGTCGACGGCCGGAGGGCCGTCCTGCGCATGGCCGGGTCGGACGATCAGGACGACGTTCAGGCGGCGCTCGGGGAGCGTGTCGCGCAGGTGGGCGATGCGGCGGGCACCGGCCACGCTGCGGGTCACCACGGTCAGGGGGCCGTCGCCGCTCGCGAGTTCCGGCGGCGGCGGCTCGCGGCGCGAGATCCGGCGGCAGATCGGGTCGGCGCCCAGGGAGCGCAGTCCGGCGGCGACGGCGTCGGCCAGGGCCCCGGGCGGCAGATCGATCAGGGGGCGATCGCCGGCGGGAAGCGGGGCGATGGCCGGGACGTCGGCGTCGGCCACGGCCGGCAGGTGGGCCGTGAAGCGGAACGTCGAGCCGCGCCCCACTTCCGATTCCAGCGCGATGCCCGGGCCCATGAGCTCCGCGAGGCGCTGCGAGATGCTCAGACCGAGGCCCGTGCCGCCGTACTTGCGGGTCGTCGAACTGTCGGCCTGGGAGAAGGGCTGGAACAGGTTGGCCGCCTTGGGGGCGGCAATGCCGATGCCGGTGTCGACGACGGCGAAGGCCAGGAGGTCCGGTTCGGCGGCCGGGGCGGGCCGTGAGACCGTGATGGTCACCGAACCCTGCTCGGTGAACTTGACGGCATTGCCCGCGAGGTTGATCAGCACCTGCCGCAGTCGCGTCGGGTCGCCCTGCACGGCGCGGGGGACCTCGGGGGCGACGATGCCGGCCAGGGCCAGACCCTTCTCGTCGGCCCGCACGCCGAGCAGCGCGAGCACCTCGTCGACGACGTCGCGCGGGTCGAAGACCACCGTCTCGAGCTGCAGGTGCCCGGCCTCGATCTTGGAGTAATCGAGGATGTCGTTGATCAGGGCGAGGAGCGACTCGGCCGAGGACTGGACGAGATGGGCGTATTCCTCCTGCTCGGGCGTGAGGTCGGTCTCCAGCAGCATCTCGTTCATGCCGAGCACCCCGTTCATGGGCGTGCGGATCTCGTGGCTCATGGTGGCCAGGAACTCGCTCTTGGCCGCATTGGCCGCCTCGGCGGCCACGGCCATGTCGTTGGCCTTGGCGGCGACCCGCTCGAGTTCGAGGTTGGCGCCTTCGGCATCCTCCTTGGCCTGCCGCAGGGTCTCGCGGGTCATCACCATGTCGGTCACGTTCTTGCTCGAGCCGCGGATGCCGGTGCATGCGCCGTCGGGGCCGGTCACCGGCTCGCAGTTGAGCAGCATGCAGTATTCGGTGTCGTCGGGTCCCACGGCCCAGGACTCCTGGTTCACGATGGACGCCCGTTCGGCGAAGAGGCAGCCGCAAGCGGCGGCGATCGCCTCCCGTTCGTCCTCGGCGAAGAGCTCGAGCAGGGGGCGTCCGGCCCAGGCGTCCGCGGCCCGGCCCGTCAGGCCTTCGGCATCGCCGGCCAGGAAGACGAGGTTCAGGTCGACGTCGGCCTCCCAGACGAGGTCGCCCGTCAGCAGGGCGAGCCGGGCGAAGCGCCGCTCGGAATCGGAGAGCCGGGAGGCCACCGCGATCTCGTTGCGCCGGATCTGCCCGATGGAACGCGTGATCATCCGGGCCAGGGAGAGGAAGAGGGCCAGGGCGGCCAGGGTGGCCAGGGCGCCCGAGGCGACCCTCAGCTGCAGCTGTTCGTCGATCCGGTTGCGCAGCCGGGTGCTGTGGGAGCCCATGTCGGCATCGAGATCGGCGAGAGCCGCGGCGATGTTCTCGAAGTCCTCCCGGAACCCGAGCATGAGTTCGCGGATCTCGGCCTTCAGCTCCTGTTCCCGCCCGAAGAGTTCGACGAAACCCGCGGTGCGTCCCGCTTCCGTGCCGGTGCCGAAGAGCAGGTCGGCCAGACGCGCCTGACGCTCGCGCAGGGGGGCGGCCGCCTTCGTCCCGGCGAGCCGCTCCCAGTCGGCGAGCTGACCGGCGAGGACGTTCATGGCGGAGCGGAGGCGGTCGTCCCCGAGGGCGCGGACCTCGGCGGCATCGGTCGTCAGGCGGAGCAGCAGGATCTGCTCCTGGCAGGTCTCGGCGGTGCGCAGGGTCTCCCGCAGTTGCATCACCCGGAGGGCGTCGTCGCCGGTGAGAGCCCGGTCGATGGCCTGCCCCAGGCGGTCGCCGCCGACACCCGCCTCGGCCAGGATGCGCAGGTCGCGGCGCCGGCCCGCGTCGGCGATCATCGCGGCGTCGGTCTGCTCCTCGAGGTCGGACACCAGGCGGCCGGCGGCTTCGGTGGTGCGGGCCGCCAGGGTAGCCGTGCGGCTCTGCAGCACGAGGCGTTCGGCGCGCAGGTCGAGGGCCCGCATCGACTGGAACTGCCAGCCGGCGACATGGGTGGCGAAGCGATCGTAGGTTTCGTGCAGGCCGGCGGCCTCGACCGCGGCGGTCATCCGGTCGCGCGAGGCGTCGGTCCGCTCGCGGTGGCGGATGTACTCGGCCATGTCGCGGCGGGCGGCGCCGTCGTCGCGGTCGTTGGACAGCAGGGACGTCAGATGCCGCATCTGCAGGTTCATCTCGTTGCTGAAGACCTGCTCGGCGTGCTGGTGATCGGCGATCCGGACCGACAGGTCCTGCCGGCGGTGGGCGAACGAGCGTTCCTGCCACAGGAAGGCGGCCCCGAGGAGCAGCCCCGTGGACATGCCGGCCACCACGAGCAGCCAGAGGCGGCCCTCGATGGTCGAACGAAACGAAAACGGTCGGTGGGCCACGCACCCTCCCCCGTGGCGGAACGATCCGGGAGACCGTCCGGTCGGGACGGCCTTTCCCTCCGGTTTTCGGTCGCGATGACCCCTGCATTTAGCGAATGCTGCGGATTTCATTAGGTCGACGCGGTTGACAAGAGGGCCTTCCGCCACTAATCCTGTCCCGAATCCCACTGTTCAATCGTCCCAAGGAGAGGTCCCATGTCCGAGGCCCTGAAACGCATTCACCACGTGGAGTTCGTCGTGGGCAACGCCAAGCAGGCGGCCTACTTCTACCGCAAGGGCTTCGGATTCGACCAGGTCGCCTACCGGGGCCCCGAGACCGGCACGCCCGAGCGGGCGTCCTACGTCCTGAAGCAGGGCGACATCTTCCTCATCCTGACCACTCCGCTGCGCCACGACGACCCCCTGAACATCTGGCTGACCCTGCACGGGGACGGCGTCCGGGACGTCGCCTTCGAGGTCACCGACATGGACGACACCTACGGCCGCGCGGTGGCCAACGGGGCCGTCCCGGTGGCCGGGCCGTCCTTCAGCGAGGACGCCCACGGCAAGGTCCAGACCGCGGTCGTGAAGGCCTACGGCGAGGTGCTCCACACCTTCATCCGGCGCGACGGCTACCGCGGCTTCCTGCCCGGCTTCCAGGCCGCCCACGTGCCGGGCGAGAGCGTCGGGCTCGAATGCATCGACCACATCGTGGCCAACGTGGCCGACCAGCAGATGGACAACTGGGTGCGCTGGTACGACAGGACCCTCGGGCTCTCGCGCTTCGTCAGCTACGACGACAAGGACATCAGCACCGAATACACCGCCCTGCGCAGCACGGTGGTCGCCTCGGACAGCCGCAACATCAAGTTCCCCATCAACGAGCCGGCCGAGGGCCTCAAGAAGAGCCAGATCCAGGAGTACATCGACGCCAACCTCACCGCCGGCGTGCAGCACCTGGCCCTGAAGACCGACAACATCCTCGAGACCATCGCCCGGCTCCGGGCCAACGGCGTCGATTTCCTGCCCGTACCCGACGGCTATTTCGACACGGTCTGGGATCGCGTGGGGGCCGTGGCCGAGGACAAGGATCGCGTGCGCGACCTGGGCATCCTCGTCGACCACGACGACCAGGGATACCTGCTGCAGCTCTTCACGCGTCCGCTGCAGGATCGGCCGACGTTCTTCATCGAGATCATCCAGCGGCGCGGAAGCGAGAGTTTCGGGAAGGGCAACTTCAAGGCCCTCTTCGTGACGATCGAGCAGGAGCAGAAGCTGCGCGGCAACCTGTAGTTCCGGGTCCGGGCCAGGGGTCCGGACCGCAGACCGAAGGACACCCATGCCTTTCTACCAGCGACTGGGGGACATCCCGGCCAAGCGTCACGTCACGTTCCGGCGCGAGGGCGGGGCCCTGCTCTTCGAGCATCTCATGGGCAATCTGGGGTTCACGGGCCAGCAGTCCCTGCTCTACACGATCCGCCGCCCGACCAACGTCAAGCATATCGAGACCGCCTGGCGGGCGCCCCGCGAGGCGGCCGACGACCGCTTCGCCATGCGGCACCTGCGCACCCATCGCCTGGAACCGGGGCCCAGCGCGGTGCGCGACCGGGCCCTGCTGCTCTTCAACGACGACGTGGCTCTATCGCTGGCCAAGCCGCGCCGCGCCGACGATTTCCTCTACCGCAATGCGCGGGCCGACGAGGTCGTCTACGTGAGCTGCGGCGCCGGCGTGCTCGAGTCCCAGTTCGGCAATCTGGCCTACCGCGAGGGCGACTACGTGGTCATCCCGCGGGGCATCATCCACCGCTTCGTGCCCGACGCGGGGGAGCAGATCCATCTGGTCATCGAGAGCCGGGGCCACATCCGCACCCCGCAGCGCTACCGCAACCGGCATGGTCAGCTGCTCGAGCACAGTCCGTTCTGCGAGAGGGACATCCGCACCCCGACCGAACTCATGGTGCGCGACGAGGTGGGCGACTACGAGGTCATCACCCGCGTGGGCGACACCTGCCAGCGCGTCGTGATGGACCACCACCCCTTCGATACCGTCGGCTGGGACGGCTACTACTTCCCGTGGGCCTTCAGCATCCACGACTTCGAGCCCATCGTCGGGCGCCTGCACCAGCCGCCGCCGGTGCATCAGACCTTCGAGGGCGACGGCTTCGTCATCTGCTCCTTCGTGCCGCGGCTGTACGACTTCCATCCGGAGGCCGTGCCCGCTCCGTACAACCACTCGAACGTCATGACGGACGAGGTGCTGTACTACTGCAAGGAGGAGTTCATGAGCCGCAAGGGCATCGAGTTCGGCTCGATCACCCTGCATCCGGACGGGCTGCCGCACGGGCCCCAGCCCGGGCGCATGGAGGCCTCCATCGGCGCGAAGGAGACGGACGAACTGGCCGTCATGCTCGACACGTTCAAGCCCCTGCGGGTGGCGCGCGATGCGGCCGGCGTCGAGGACGACACCTACGGAACCTCCTGGCTCGACGGCGGCCGCACGTGAGCCGCGCCCTCGACCATTTCATGTCCGGCCTGGTGGACTACGCCGGGCTCTTCCCGCCGGCGGCGCTGGACGTGCCGACGGCGGTGGCCGCCTACGCCGCCCATCGGCGCGAGGACGCGGCCTGGATGCTCGGGCGCTTCATCGCGCCCGCCGGCCGGTTGGCCGAGGTGGGGCACGCGGCCGCGGCGGCCCTGGGCGCGGGGGAGAGCTGGGAGTTCTCGGCCCTCGTCGGCGCCCGCGACGACGCGGCGGCGGCACTCGGTGCGGTGGCCGCGCAGGCCGAGGCCATCGCGGCGTTCGAGGCCGACCACGACGACCGGCTGCTGGTGACCTGCCTCGAGGCGCCGGTGCCGCGCGATGCCGGTGCCGGCTTCGCCGCCGAGTTCGCCGCTGTCCTGGCCGACGAGGGCCTGGGCGGGCGCGAGCTCTTCCTCGAGGTGCTGCCCGGCGACGACGACGAGGCCGCGCTGGCGGCGATCGCCACGGCGGCGGCCACCTCCGACGACTTCGAGCGGATCGGGGCCAAGCTGCGCTGCGGCGGGGTGACGGCCGACGCCTTCCCCTCCTGCGAGCGCATCGCGGCGGTCATCGGCTCGTGCGCCCGGCTCGCCCTGCCCCTCAAGGCCACGGCGGGGCTCCACCATCCGGTGCGCCACCGGGCGGCCGAGCCGGACGTCATGATGCACGGCTTCCTGAACGTCTTCGGCGCGGGGCTGCTGGCGTGGTCCGGCGCGACCGACGCGGCCGGGCTCCTGGCCTGCGTGGCCGAGACCGAGGCGGCCGCCTTCGCCTTCGACGACGAGGCCTTCGCCTGGCGCGAGCGCCGCGTCGCCGCGGCGGACGTGGCCCGTCTGCGCGGCCGGGCCCTCTGCGGGTTCGGCAGCTGTTCCTTCGCCGAGCCGCGCGACGACCTGCGCACGCTCGGCCTGCTCGCCTAGCTCCTGACCGCTTCCGAAAGGCTGGTTTTCCGGATGGATCCCACCGTCGACCCCAAGATCCGCAGCTTCGTCGCCGTGGCGCCCGAGAGCCACTTTCCCCTGCAGAACCTGCCCTGGGGCGTGTTCTCGCCGACGCCCCGCGACGAGCCCCGGGTCGGCACGCGCATCGGGGACTTCGTGCTCGACCTGGCGGTGATCCAGAACGCGGGGCTGCTCGATGCGGCCGGGTTGCCGGAAGGGCTGTTCAGCCAGCCCGTGCTGAACCCGTTCATGGAGCTGGACCCCGTGCAGCGACGCGCCGTGCGCCTGCTCGTGCACGGCCTGCTGCGTGCGGACGAGCCGACCCTGCGCGACGACACCGTGCTGCGCGGGCGGGCGCTGCTTCCGGCCGACGCCGTCACCATGCAGTTCCCGGTGCACGTGCCCGACTACACCGATTTCTACGCCTCCCGCGAGCACGCCACCAACGTGGGCATCATGTTCCGCGGCAAGGAGAACGCCCTGATGCCCAACTGGCTGCACCTGCCGGTGGGCTACCACGGCCGGGCCTCTTCGCTGGTGCTGTCGGGGCACGACATCGTGCGGCCGAGCGGACAGGTCCTGCCCGCGGACGCCGAGACGCCCGTCTTTTCGCCCTGCCGTCTCCTGGACTTCGAGCTCGAGATGGGCGTCCTGATCGGCGGCGCCAACGCCATCGGTGCACCGGTGTCCATCGACGCCGCCCGGGATCACATCTTCGGCTACGTGATCGTCAACGACTGGTCCGCCCGCGACATCCAGAAGTGGGAGTACCAGCCGCTGGGGCCGTTCACCGCCAAGAACTTCGCCACGAGCATCTCGCCGTGGGTGGTCACCCCCGAGGCTCTGGCGCCCTTCCGCTGCCCCGCGCCGGTCCAGGCCGCGCCGGAGCCGCTGCCCTATCTGCGCGAAAGGGACCGCGGGACCTACGACATCTCCCTGGAAGTGCACGTCCGGGCCGAGGGCCAGACCGAGGGCCTGCGGGTGTGCGCGAGCAACTACCGGCACCTGTACTGGACGGCGGAGCAGATGATCGCCCACCACACCGTCACCGGCTGCAACCTGAACACGGGCGACCTGCTGGCCAGCGGCACCATCAGCGGTCCCGACAAGGAGAGCCGCGGCTCGCTGCTGGAGATCACCTGGCGCGGCACCGAGCCGATCACCTTGCCCGGCGGCGGCGAGCGGAAGTTCCTGCTCGACGGCGACACCGTCACCATGACCGGCTGGTGCGAGGGCGACGGCTACCGCGTCGGCTTCGGCGAGGTCGCCGGCACGGTGCGGCCGGCCGTGGGGGCGGGCCGGGCGGCGGGCCGATGAGCGACGGGATCGGCGACGTCCTCTGGCGCCCCGGACCCGACCGGATCGCCGGCGCGCTCGTGACCCGCTTCGCCGCCGCGGCGGGTGCGGCCGCAGGCCGCGACCTCGGCGCCCCCGCCGCGCTCCACGCCTGGTCGGTCGATGATCCCGCCGCGTTCTGGCGGGCGGTGTGGGACTTCACCGGCGTGATCGGCGAGGGCGGCATCGGCCGCGTGCTCGTGGACGGCGACCGCATGCCGGGCGCCCGCTGGTTTCCCGACGTGCGCCTGAACTTCGCCGAGAACCTGCTGGCCGACCGCGCGGGGGCCGACCCCGTGGCTCTCGTCTTCCGCGACGAGACCGGCGCCACCCGGCGCACGACCCGCGACGAGCTGCGGGCCGCGGTGGCCGCCCTCGCCGCGGCGCTGCGGGCCGACGGCATCGGCCCCGGTGACCGCGTCGCCGGCTTCCTGCCCAACATCCCGGCGGCCGTGGTGGCCATGCTCGCCACCGCGAGCATCGGGGCGGTGTGGTCGAGCTGCTCGCCGGACTTCGGGCGGCAGGGGGTGCTCGACCGCTTCGGCCAGATCGCGCCCCGGGTCCTGTTCACCGCCGACGGCTACCGCTACGGCGGCCGGGAGATCGACTCCCTCGCCACGGCCGCCGAACTGCGCGCGGCCCTGCCCTCGCTGGAGCGCGTCGTCGTGGCGGGCTTCCTGGCGCCGCACCCGGCGCTCCCCGACGGGGCCACCGCCTGGGACGACTACCTCGCCCCGCATGCCGGTGCGGCGCCGCAGTACGAGCGGCTGCCCTTCGACCATCCGCTCTACGTCATGTACTCGTCCGGCACCACCGGCCTGCCCAAGTGCATGGTCCACGGGGCCGGCGGCACGCTGCTGCAGCACCTCAAGGAGCACCAGCTCCACGGCGACCTGCGTCCCGGCGAGAAGCTCTTCTACTTCACGACCTGCGGCTGGATGATGTGGAACTGGCTCGTCAGCGGGTTGGCTTCGGGCGCGACGGTCATGCTCTACGACGGCCACCCGCTGAACCCGCGCACGGTCTTGTGGGACTATGCCGCGGACGAAGGCATCGCGGTCCTGGGCACCAGTGCCCGCTGGCTCGCGGCCTGCGAGAAGGCCGGATTGCGGCCGCGCGACAGCCACGACCTGGGCGCCCTGCGCGCCGTGCTCTCCACGGGGTCCCCGCTGGCACCCGAGAGCTTCGACTGGGTGTACGACGCGGTGAAGCCCGATCTGCAGCTCAGCTCGATCTCGGGCGGCACCGACATCATCTCCTGCTTCGCCCTGGGCAGTCCGGTCCTGCCGGTGCGGCGCGGCGAACTGCAGTGCCGCGGTCTGGGCATGGCCGTCGCGGTGTGGGACGACGAAGGCCATGCCGTTGCCGGTGCGAAGGGCGAACTCGTGTGCACCCGGCCCTTCCCGTCCATGCCCACCGGCTTCTGGAACGACGACGACGGATCGCGCTACCGCGCCGCCTACTTCGAACGCTTCCCGGGCGTCTGGTGCCACGGCGACTTCGCGGAGCTCAGGCCCGGCGGCGGGCTGGTCATCCACGGCCGGTCCGACGCGGTGCTGAATCCCGGCGGGGTGCGCATCGGCACGGCCGAGATCTCCCGGGTCGTCGACCAGTTCCCGGAGGTCCTCGAATCGGTGCTCGTGGGGCTCGAGCGCAAGGGCGACGTGCAGATCGGCCTCTTCGTGAAGCTGCAGGAGGGTCTGGTGCTGGACCAGGAATTGAAGGACGCGATCCGGGCGCGGATCCGCGCCGAGAAGTCGCCGCGGCACGTGCCGGCGGTCGTGCGCCAGGTACCGGACATCCCGCGCACCATCAGCGGCAAGACGGTCGAGCTGGCGGTGCGGGACGTGCTGCACGGGCGTCCCGTGAAGAACAGGGACGCGCTGGCCAATCCCGAGGCCCTCGAGCACTTCGCCCGCCTGCGCGACGAGATCAGTTGAGCAGGTCGCGCACCGCGGCCAGGATGTCCGGATTCTCGATCGGCTTCTGCATCGACCGATTCGCGCCGATGAGGCGGGCCGAGTGCAGGTAGTTGCGCGACACGTCGGCCGGACGCCGGTCGCCCCCGCTGATGGCGATGATCTTCAGGTCCGGATGCGACCGCTTCAGATCGGTGATGGTCTCGATCCCGTCCTTCTCCGGCATGACGATGTCCGTGATCACCAGATCCGCCGGACTGGCGTGGAACCGGTCCACACCCTCCTTGCCGTTGGTGGCCGCGATCACCTCGTAGCCGTTGCGGGTCAGCAGCGACTCGAGCCATTCCCGGGTCAGGGCGTCGTCTTCGATGATCAGGATGCGCGCCATGTCTTCTCCCCTTCCGCGCAGACCTCGAAACAATGAAATCATTATAGGGACATCGAGGTCGGATTTCCACCCCATCCCGGATGTTTCCGGTCTCCGCTTCAGACCGGGTCCGCCGCGTCGGCGGCGGCCGCCCCGGCCTCGGCGAGCACCCGCCGCACCGTGTCGCGCAAGGTGTCGCCCCCGAAGGGCTTGCGCAGCACGCCCTTGATCTGCGGGTGGCCGTCCCAGGCGGACGCGGGCAGGTCGTTCAGGCCCGTGATCAGGAGGATCGGCAGGTCGGGCCGGATTCGGCCCACTTCGGCCGCGATCTGCTGCCCGGTCATGTGGGGCATGGTCAGATCGGTGATGAGCAGGTCGAAGTCCGCCGGCGCCGTTCTCAGGCGGGTCAGGGCCACCCGGGTGTCGTCGACCGCGGTCACCAGATGCCCCTGCTTCTCCAGGAGGGCCTTGCCCAGCGCGCCGATGTCGGACTCGTCGTCGAGGAAGAGGATGCGGCTGCCGGCCATGATCTGGGCCGCGGCGCCGGTCCGGGGCACGTCGCCGCCGGCACCGACCTCGGCCTCGGGCCGATGCGCCGGCAGGAAGACATGGGCCCGGGTGCCCCGGCCGACCGCGCTCTCGATGACGATCTCGCCCTCGTGGGCCGCCACGATGCCGTGCACCACCGACAGCCCGAGTCCGGTGCCCTTGCCCACGTCCTTGGTGGTGAAGAAGGGGTCGAAGAGGCGGGTCAGCGTCTCGGCGTCCATGCCGCAGCCGGTGTCCGCGACCGTGATCTGCACGGTGTCGCGACCGCGGAGCGACTCGGGCACGATCTCGGGCGGCTTGCCGCCGGGCAGGAACCGCGTCGCGAACTCGAGCACGCCACCGCCCTGCTCCATGGCGTGGAAACCGTTGGTGGCCAGGTTCATCAGCAGCAGCTCGACCTGGGCGGGATCCGCAAGGACCGGCGGGCAGCTCGCGTCGAGGCGGGTGGTGATCTCGATGGTCGCGGGAATGGCATTCACCAGCAGCTCCACGGTCTCCTCGATGATCGCCGCGGCCTGGATCGGCTGGCGCTCCTGCTCCTGGCGACGGCTGAACAGCAGGATCCGGTTCACGAGCTCCCGGCCGCGCTGGGTGGCCTTCACCACGCGGGCGAGATCGTTGGCGATGAACTCGCCGCGCTCCTCATGCAGGGACTGGGCCTCCTCGAGCGCCAGGGTCGTGAAGCCGAGCACCGCCTGGAGGATGTTGTTGAAGTCGTGGGCGATGCCCTCGGCCAGGGCGCCGATGGCCTCCATCTTCTGGGCCTGACGCAGCTGGCCCTCTTTCGATTTGTTGGCCAGGTGGAAGTCGAGGATCGGCGCGAGGTAGCCGGCCAGGGACTCGAGGTCGCGCAGGTCGTTCGGGTCGTAGTCCCGCGCCCGGTCGCCCACGGCCACCATGCCGAGCACCCGGTCCTGCCTGAGGATCGGCACGAGGACCGCCCGCGCGACCGGGTGGGCCACGCCGGGCATGGGCGGGGCCACGTTCAGCGTGCGCCCGCGGGCCTGCTCGAGGATGCTGCGCCACGCTCCGGGCAGGGAATCGCGGCCGATCACCAGCTCCTCGTCGCGGGGGCCGCGCCGATCCTGGGCGGCGAGCCGGACGGTGGCCCCGGACTCGAAGGTGGCCAGCACGCCGACGGGGCTGTCGAGGGCGTCGCGGATCAGCCCGAGCACGCGGCCGAAGACCTGGTCGGGCGTCGCGATGAGGAAGGCCTCGGCGATCCGGTTCCGCAGTTCCAGGGCCAGTTCGGCCTCCTTGCGGGCCGTGATGTCGCGGTGGGTGCCGGTCATGCGGAGCGGCCGGCCGTCGGCGGCGCGCTCGACGACCTTGCCGCGGTCGAGCACCCAGATGTAGTGGCCGTCGGCGTGGCGCAGCCGCACCTCGACCTCGA
Source organism: bacterium (assembly GCA_020440705.1). Classification (NCBI taxonomy): domain Bacteria; species bacterium. The sequence goes on from JAGRNP010000004.1 coordinate 22,938, forward strand.
AGGCCGGCGTCCGGCCCTCGATGTGGTCGCTGGCCGCCGCCAGGGCGCGCTCCTTGTCTTCGGGGTGGACCAGGTTCGCCCACGTCTCGGGACTGTGCTCGCCCACGAGGGGGTCGAGCCCCAGCATGCGGGCCCAGGCCTGGTTGTACACCAGACGGTCGTTGACCATGTCCCAGTCCCACACGCCGTCGCGGGCCGCTTCGAGGGCCAGGCTGAGGCGCTCCTGGCTGGCGGCGAGGCGCTTGCGCGTGGCGTGCTCGTCGGTGACATCGCGCACGAAGGTCAGCACGGCCGGCTGGCCCTCGAAGGAGATGCGCACCGAGCTGACCTCGGCCATGCGGGCCACGCCGTCGGGCAGGTTGAGCCGGATCTCCACCGCGCCGGGGACGTCCTCGCCGTCCAGGGCGCGCGTGCGACGCTCGAGCGAGCGCGCCCGGTCGTCCGGATGGATGAAGGTCTCGAGGGGAACCCGGGCGAGCTGCTCCGGCGAGTACGTGCCGAGATAGCTGCGGGCCATGCGATTCATGAAGAGGATGCGTTCGTCGCGATGGACGATGATGCTCTCGGGGCAGTTCTCGACCAGGTCGCGGTAGAGGTCCTTGGAGGCCTGCAGGGCGGCGCCCATGCGGATCCGTCGCCGGATGGAGATGCGCCAGATCACCGCCGCGCCGACGATGACCGCGCAGCCCATGCTGCGGATATAGACTTCGTGGGCGTCGGGGCTCAGCAGTTCGCCGCCGAACTCGTGTTCGGAAAAGAAGACGGCCTCGATGGTCGCCTCGACGATGCAGAAGGCGACGAGCAGGGCCACGATCAGGGCCACGAACCGGAATCTGTCCGCCATGGGCACCTCCGGGACCATCGTATCGCGTCCCTTGCGCCGGGTCAACCCGCTGGCAGGGGCCGATTTCCGGTGGACACCCCGGGCCCGTCCCCCATAATGCCCCCATGCAGATTCCCGCCGACAACTCCATGGTCGTCCTGGCCGTCCTGCTCGCGTTCGGCGCCGTGTGCGGCCAGCTCGCCCGCCGTGCCCACCTGCCCTCGGTAACGGGGCAGATCCTCGCCGGCGTCGTCCTCGGGCCGTCGGTGCTGCACGTCTTCGGGCACGAAGCCACGGTGAGCCTGCGGCCCATCGTCCACTTCGCCCTGAGCCTGATCGCCGTCGATGTCGGCACCCACCTGCACCTGCGCCAGCTGCGCAACGCCTTCCGCCGCCTCGGCCTCCTGCTGCTGCTCGAAGCGACCGTGACGCCCCTGCTGGTCTACGTGGCGGTGGTGTTCGGGGCGGGCGAGGACTGGACCCTGGGCACCCTCTTCGGCGCCCTGGCCATCTCCACGGCGCCGGCCACGGTCATCGCCATCGTCAAGGAGACCCGCTCGAAGGGCGTCTACGTGCGCACCCTGGTGGCGGCCGTGGCCCTGAACAACATCGCCTGCATCGCCCTCTTCGAGATGGCCCACACGGCGGTCACCGTGACCATGGACCCGGCGGGCGGCGTCTCGGCGGCCAGCGTGCTCGTGGCGCCCCTGGGCCAGCTCCTCGGCGCCCTGGCCATCGGCGGCTGCGTGGGGGCGGCGCTGGTCCTCGGCAGCCGGCACGTGATCCACGCCGAGCAGCTGACCACCGTCTCGATCATCGCCATCTTCCTGGCCACCGGCCTGGCCGACTGGCTGGGCGTCTCGAACCTGCTGGCGTGCCTCTTCGTGGGCATGACGATGGTGAACCTGGCCCCCGAGAAGGAGGAGATCGGCCACCGCGTCTTCGCCAACTTCGAGCCGGCGATCCTGGCCGTCTTCTTCACCCTGGCCGGCCTCGAGCTCGACTTCGGCTTCCTGGCCCAGGGCTGGATCATCGTCGCGCTCTTCGTGGCGGCGCGGGGGCTGGGCAAGATCCTGTCGGGCCTGATCGCCATGCGGCTGGCGGGCGCGACCGACAACGTGCGGCGCTACCTCGGTTTCGGCCTCGTGCCCCAGGCGGGCGTCGCGGTGGGCCTGCTGCTCGAGGTCCAGGACAACCCCGTGCTGGACGAGATCAGCGCCTTCATCCTGGCCATGGGCGTGACCGCCGTCGCCATCAACGAGATCGTCGGTCCGATCCTCGTGCGGATCGGCCTGGCCCGTTCGGGCGACCTCGGCAAGGACCGGGCGCGGCTGATCGATTTCATCCACGAGGAGAACATCGTCACCGGCTTCCGCGCCGATTCGAAGGAGGCGGCCATCCGGCAGCTCACCGACCTGCTCTGCGAGAGCCACGGGCTGCAGATCGACCGCGAGCGCTTCGTGCAGGGGGTCCTCGCACGCGAACACGCCATGTCGACGTGCATCGGCCGCGGCCTGGCCGTGCCCCACGGGCGCCTCGACACGGGCGACAGGCTGGTGGGGGTCATGGGGGTCAGCCGCGAGGGGCTGGCGTTCGGCACGCCGGACGGCCTGCCGGTGCGCTGCATGGTGCTCATGGCCACCCCGCCGGACGCCCGCCGCCGCCATCTGGAGGTGCAGGCGGCCCTGGCGCGGTCGGTGGGCGCCGACTGGAGCCTGCAGCTGCAGCTCTACAACGCCCGCACCCCGGCCCACGTCTACGAGATCCTGCACAACGAGGAGTTCGAGGACTTCAACTACTTCCTCGACGAGGCGAGCCAGGAGCGCGAAACCCGTCCGGCTGCCGCCGACTGAGCCGCTCCCGGCGGTCAGACCAGGGCCAGCGCCTGCCGCAGGTCCCCGACGATGTCCTCGACGTTCTCCAGACCCACCGAGAGCCGCACCATGCCGGGGTCGATGCCCACCTGCCGCAGCTCGTCCTCGCTGTAGGTCGAGTGGGTCATGGTGGCCGGATGCTCGATCAGCGTGTCCACGTCGCCGAGGCTCACCGCCAGCGTGCACAGCTTGACGTTGTCCATCACCACGCGGCCGGCTTCGCGCCCGCCCTTGACCAGGAAGCTGATCATGCCGCCCGGCCCGCGTTGCTGCCGCCGGGCCAGGGCGTACTGGGGGTGGGTCTTCAGGCCGGGGAAGATGACCTGGTCGACCTTGGGGTGGTAGGCGAGGAACTGGGCCACCTCGGTGGCGTTGGCCATGTGCCGGTCCATGCGCACGGGCAGGGTCTTCAGGCCGCGCAGCAGCAGCCACGCGTTGAAGGGGCTGATGCAGCCGCCCACGTCCCGCAGGGTCTCCATGCGGGCGGTCATGATCCAGTCCTGCCGGCCCACCAGGATGCCGGCGACCGTGTCGCCGTGGCCGCCGATGTACTTGGTGGCCGAGTGCATGACGATGTCCGCCCCGAGCTCGAGCGGGTTCTGCAGGTAGGGCGTGCAGAAGGTGTTGTCCACCAGCACGGGGATGCCGCGGGCGTGGGCGATCTCCGCCACCGCCGCGATGTCCGTCAGCACCAGGGTCGGATTCGCCGGCGTCTCCAGGTAGATCAGCTTCGTGTTGTCCTGGATCGCCGCCGCGAAGTTGGCCGGATCCTGCGCGGGCACCTCGGTCACGGTGATGCCGAACCGGGGCAGGGTCTGGGTGAAGAGCTGGTGGGTGCCGCCGTACAGCGTGTCGCCGGCCACGATGTGGTCGCCGGCGCGGCAGCAGGTGAGCACCGCGGTGGTGGCGGCGGCCATGCCGCTGGCCAGGGCCAGGGCCGCCTCGCCCTTCTCGAGGTACGCCATCTCGGTCTCGAGGGCGGTCTGGGTCGGGTTGCCCAGGCGCGTGTAGACGTAGCTCGGGTCCTCGCCGCGGAAGACCGCGGCCCCGTGCTCGGCGTTCTCGAAGGCGAAGGTCGAACTCTGGAAGATGGGCGTGCTCACGGCCCGGATCGGCTGGTCGCCCTCGTGCTTGTCCAGGTGCTTCTTGCCGTGGATGCACAGGGTCGCGAAGCCGGGTTCGTTCTTCTTCTGGTCCATCAGCGCCCTCCCTTGGCGCGGCCCGAAAAACGGGCCCGCAGCGCGGCCACCCGGTCCTCGGCCTCCCAGGGAAAGTCCAGGCCGGGCCGGCCGAAGTGGCCGTACACGGCCGTCGGGCCGTAGATCGGCCGCCGCAGGTCGAGGCTCTCGATGATGCCGGCGGGCGAGAGGTCGAAGACGGCCGCCACCGCCTCCTCGAGGCGCCGGTCGGGCTGTGTGCCGGTGCCGAAGGTGTCGACGGTCACGCTCAGGGGCTCGGTCATGCCGATGACGTAGGCGATCTCCACGCTGCAGCGCCGGGCCAGGCCCGCCGCGACGATGTTGCGGGCCACCCAGCGCGCGCCGTAGCTGCCGCTGCGGTCGGGCTTGGTGGGGTCCTTGCCGCTGAAGGCCGAACCGCCGTGTCCGCAGGCGGGCCCGTAGCAGTCGACGGTCTGCTTGCGGCCGGTGAGGCCGGCGTCGGCCCGGGGGCCGCCCTCGATGAACGTGCCCACCGGATTGATCAGCACCGCGGTGTCGGGCGTCAGCAGGCCGGTCGGTTCGAGCACGGGCTTGATCACCAGGCGCTTGAGGTCGCGGCGCAACCGGGCCAGGTCGGCATCCGCATGGTGGTGCGCCGAGACCACGACGGTGGTCAGGGCCACGGGTTTTTCGTTCCGGTACCGAACCGAAACCTGCACCTTTCCGTCTGGATAGAGGAAGGGCAGCTTGCCGCGCGTGCGCACCCGGCCCAGCTGCTCGGCGAGCCGGTTGGCCAGGAAGGCGGGCACCGGCATCAGTTGGGTGTCCACGGGCAGAGTCCGGCCCTCGTCGGTGGCGTAGCCCACGCACACGCCCTGGTCGCCGGCCCCCTTGCGGTCGACGCCGAGGGCCACGTCGCCGGACTGCTCCTCGAGCATCACCAGCACGGCGCAGCTCTGGTGGTCGAAGCCGGTGGTGGGGTCGTTGTAGCCCACCGCGGCCAGCGTCCGTCGGACCACCGCCGAGATGTCCAGGTAGCACTTGGTCGTGATCTGGCCGGTGACGATGACCATGCCGGTGGTCGCCATGACCTCGCAGGAGACGCGGGCGTAGCGGTCCTCGGACAGCACCGCGTCGAGGATCGCGTCGGCGATCTGGTCGCAGATCTTGTCGGCGTGGCCGGCGGTGACGGATTCGGCGGTCTGGATCCACTCGCGGGTCTTGGCGGCGGGCATCGCGAAAGCCTCCGGGAAGGGGTCCGGGCGGGCGGACCGGGGCCGGGCCGGCGGGCGAAGTTCGCGCTTTGCAAATGCCCGGCCGGCTGAAACAATCACGGTTCGGAAGCGTCTAGTGCGCGTTCCGCTTCTTCAACAATGGATGGGCCCGTGAACAAAGTCAACCGCAGCCGGACGGGGTCGGACTTCGGCATCTCCGTGTCGGACCTGAACTTCGCCTACCTCAAGACGCCCGTGCTGAAGGGCGTCGACTTCCGTCTCGAGAAGAAGGCCGTCGGCCTGCTCGGGCCCAACGGGTCGGGCAAGACGACGCTCCTGCGCTGCCTGCTCGGCCAGGTGCCCCTGAAGGCGGGCCACGTGTCGGTCCTCGGCTGGGACATGGCGGGCCAGGCCCGGGCGGCCCGGGCCGGCCTGGGCTGGATGCCCGAGACCGGCGGCATCATCCCCGGCATGAGCGGCGTCGGCCTGGTGGCCTACATGGGGGAGCTCTCGGGGCTGCCGGCGCGGGACGCCATGCAGCGCGCCCACGAGGTGCTGCATTTCGTCGGCCTCGCCGACGAGCGCTACCGGCCCTGCGACAAGTACAGCCAGGGCATGAAGCAGCGCCTGAAGCTGGCCCAGGCCCTGGTCCACGACCCGGACTGGATCTTCCTCGACGAGCCCACCAGCGGGCTCGATCCGCGGGGGCGCGTGGCCATCCTCGACCTGATCCGCGACCTCGCCCGCAACAAGGGTCTGGGGGTGATCCTCTCGACGCACCTGCTGGCCGACGTGGAGACCGTCTGCCAGGAGATCCTGGTGCTGCGGCAGGGCGAACTCATGGCGCGCGAAGAGGTGGGCGCCGGCACGCGCGAGCCGCGTCAGATCTTCGAGGTCGAGGGCTTCGGCGACAAGGAGGCCTTCGTGAACGGCCTCGCGGGTCTGGGGGCCGAGGTGGGCGAGGAGAACCGCCTGCTGCTGGTCACTCTCGATCTGGGCCGCATCGAGGGCGCCGCCACCGGCGACGGTTTCGACACGGCGGCCGGCGTGCGCGCCATCCTGGGCGTCGCCCGCACCCACGACTTCGCCCTGCGCCGCCTGCGGCGCCGGCCGGTCACCCTGGCCGAGGAATTCTATCGCATGGTGGAGGCCTGACATGCCCGTCTACGACCGCGGATACACCCACTGGGAACCCTCCGGGCGCCGGGCCTACCCGGCCTGGTGGGTCATCGCCCGGCGGGGCATCACCGAGCCGCTGAAGAAGCGCTGGCTGCTGCTGCTGGTGCTGGCGTCGTGGGTGCCGGCCATCGTCAAGGGCGGCATCATCTACTTCAAGCTCAAGGCCGGCAACCTGGCCGACATCGCCGTGGGCAACTGGACCAGCATCGACCCCGAGGGCTTCCTCGCCTTCATCGAGGGCCAGCGCTTCGCGGTGTTCGTGATCCTGGCCATCGTCGGCGCGGGGCTCATCGCCACCGACCGGCGCGACAACGGGCTCTCGCTCTACTTCTCGCGCCCCCTGAACCTCGGCCACTACGTGGGCGGCAAGGCCCTGATCGTCGTCTTCTACTACTTCCTGGTGACGCTCTTCCCGGTCTACGCCCTGTGCCTCTTCGCCTTCCTGATCGCGCCGGACGCCACGGGCCTGGACATGCTGCTGCTGACGCCCCTGCGCGCCACGGCCTACTGCGCCCTCGCCGGCGTGAGCATCAGCCTCGTGCTGCTGGCCTTCAGTTCGGCGGGCAAGCGCTCGATCTTCGTCATGGTGTGGTGGGCGATCATGGTCTCGGGCACCGAGACCCTCAGCGCCGTGGCCGAGGGCCTGGGCAAGGACAACCTGCAGGTGCTGAACTTCCTGGGCCAGTACCACAACGCCGGCGCGCCGCTCTTCGCGGCCCCGGCGCGGCTGGGGGTGTCGCCCGTGGCCAGTTTCATCGCCCTGCTCGTCTGGACCCTCGGCGCCGTCTGGCTGCTGCGCCGCCAGATCCGGCCGGTGGAGGTGGTCTCATGATGGGGGCCGGCGTGGGCAACGAGGCCGCCCGCATCAGCGCCGAGCGGGTCGGCAAGTGGTTCGGCGAGGTCATCGCCGTCAACAACTGCACCCTCAGCGTGGGCACGGGCGTGGTGGGCCTGCTGGGCGCCAACGGCGCGGGCAAGTCGACCCTCTTCAAGATGCTGGCCGGGCTCATCGAGCCCAGCCACGGCACGGTGCGCGTCTTTGGCCGCGAGCTGCGCAACGACGTGGGCTGGTACCGCCGCGTGGGTTTCTGTCCCGAGAGCGACGCCCTGCCGAGCTGGATGACCGGGCGCGAGTTCCTCTCCCTGATGCTGCGCCTGATGGGCCTGGAGAAGGCCGAGGTCGAGCGCCGCACCGACTACTGGCTCGAGCGCTTCGAACTGACCGGCGCGGCCCACCGCCGCATGGGCGGCTACTCCAAGGGCATGCGCCAGAAGATGAAACTGGCCCAGGCCCTGGCCCACGATCCGGACGTCATCTTCCTCGACGAGCCGCTCAACGGCATGGACCCGGTCAGCCGCAAGCAGAGCATCGACCTGGTGCAGGAGCTCGGTCGCGAGGGCCGCACGGTGCTGGTGTCGAGCCACATCCTGCCCGAGGTCGAGTCCATGACCAGCCAGATCATCCTCATCGACCGGGGCAAGGTCCTGGCCGAGGGCGGCGTGGCCGAGATCCGCGACAAGATCCCCGAGCATCCCACGACCGTGGCCCTGGTCTCCGACGACGTGCGCCGCCTCGCCGGCTTCCTCGTCGGCCAGGACCACGTCAAGGGCGTCGACATCGAGGCCGCCGGCCGCGTCGTCGTGCGCACCGACCACGCCCTCGGCTTCTACCGGGCCCTGCCCGGCTGGATCCTCGAGAACGACCTGACCGTGGACGAGATCCTCACCTTGGACGACAGCCTCGAGGCCGTCTTCCAGTACCTGACGGAGCGATAGGCCATGAGCGACACCCTGAGATCCGCCGCGCCGGCCCCGCGCCCCGCCGCCGTCGACACCGGCCACGCGCCGCTGCCCAGCCTGACGGCCGTGTCGTGGCTGGCCTGGTTCAGCTTCCGGGAGATGTCCCGCCGCAAGCGGCTGCTCAGCCTGGCGGCCATCAACCTGCTGCCGGTGCTGGTGGTGCTCTCGATCCGCATCTGGTTCCCCGACGAGGGCATCACCGCGCAGATGCAGCTGGCGAGCCTCAGCTACGAGGTCATCATCCCGTTCCTGATCCCCATCACCGCCATGGCCGTGGGCATCCCGGCCATCGGCGAGCAGATCGACGACGGCACGATCGTCTTCACCTGGACCCGTCCCATCAAGCGCCGCGCCATCTTCCTCGGCCGCCTGCTGGCGGCGCAGGTGGTCTCGATCGCGCTCATGTCCGGCGCGCTGGTGCTCTGCTTCCTGATCATGGTCAGCCAGGGCCTGGGGGTCATCGACTGGGCCTTCCTGAAGCTCTACCTGATGACGTTCCTGATCATCGCCATCGGCGCCGTGTCCTACGCGTCGGTCTTCGCGGCCATGGGCACCCACTTCCGCAAGCCGGTGCTGCCGGCCATCCTCTTCGCCTTCGGCTGGGAGAACCTCGTCACGAACATCCCGGCGCGGGTCCAGGAGTACGGGCTGCGCTTCCACCTGCGCAACCTGATCGAGCAGCCCCAGTCCGTGCCCGACGACCTGCCCGGCCTGCTCGGCGCCATCCTGACCCAGGCCTTCCAGCGCGACCCGGTCCCCAAGCTCCAGTCGGTGGCGGTGCTGCTCGGCGTGGCCCTGGTGGCCACCCTGGTCGGCACCTGGCTGCTGAAGCACAAGGAGATCACCAACTGAGATGAAGCCGGTCGGAGCCGAGTTCTTCGCGCGGGCCGCGCCGGACGTGGCCCGCGATCTCTTGGGGGCCGTGCTGCGCGTGCGGGCCGCCGACGGGCGCGCGACCGCCGGCCGCATCGTCGAGGTCGAGGCCTACGGCGGCCGCGACGACCCCGCCAGCCACGCCCACCGCGGGCCCACGCCGCGCAGCGCGGTCATGTTCGGCCCCCCCGGCGTGGTCTACGTGTACCTGATCTACGGCATGCACCACTGCCTGAACCTGGTCACGGGACCCGCGGGCGAGGCCGGCGCCGTGCTCGTGCGCGCCGTCGAACCCCTGGAGGGGCAGGCCCTCATGGCCCGTCGCCGCGATCTGGATGCCCACCGCCACCGCCCGCGCGACCTGGCCGCCGGCCCCGGCCGGCTCTGCCAGGCCTTCGGCATCGATCTCGCCTGGAACGGCCTGCCCGTGGACGACGGCGGCCCCGACGAGGGTGACGGTCCCCGGTTGGGCATCGTTCCGGCAGCGGCCCCGCCCACCTGCGCCACCGGTCCACGCATCGGCATCACCCGGGCCGCCGACCGGCCCCTGCGCTTCGTCATCCCGGACAGCCATTGCCTCAGCCGCTGAATCCGCTTATCCATGTCGGGTGCTCCGGAGCCGGCACGGCGGCAATTGTCCTGCAACCCGTGCCCGGCCGGTTCCGTAGGGTCGTTTGACATCGCCGAGGGGGAGTGTTAGCCTGCGGCGCGGATTCCCACCCGATTCGCGCGAGGCCCCGGATTCCAATGGCCTTGTTGCTCCAGTTTCCCATTCCGGACGGAAGCGACGTTTCCGCCGGTCCGTTTGCGCCCGGTTCCCGGCCCCTCCGGCCGGGAGCCCCAACCGTGGAGGCCTCCATGCCCGCGAAGTTCCGAATCCCGAGCCTTCTGGCCGCGGTCGCCCTGCTGCTGACCGCCGGCCTGGCCGGCGCCCAGACCTACCTCGATCTCGAGAGCCAGGTCCAGGAGTTCACCCTCGACAACGGGGTGCGCTTCATCGTGCTCGAGGACCACTCGGTCCCCGTCTTCAGTTTCCGCACGTTCGTCAACGTCGGCAGCGCCAACGAGGTGCGCGGCGTCACCGGCCTGACGCACATCCTCGAGCACATGGCCTTCAAGGGCACGCCCGAGATCGGCACCGACGACTACAAGGCCGAACTGAAGGCCATGGCCGGCGAGGACGCCGCCTTCGCCGCCCTCAAGGCCGAACGCCTCAAGGGCGTCAACGCCGACCCCGCCCGGCTCGAGGAGCTCGAGGCCGCCTTCACCGCGGCCAAGGACGCGGCCCGCGAGTACGTCGTCACCAACGAGTTCGGCAAGATCGTCGAGAACAACGGTGGCCAGGGCCTGAACGCCTACACCAACAGCGACGTGACGGTGTACCTGTACAACATGCCGAGCAACCGCCTCGAGCTGTGGGCCTACATCGAGGGCGCCCGCATGGCCAAGCCCGTCCTGCGCGAGTTCTACACCGAGAAGGACGGTCCGGTCACCGAGGAGCGCCGCATGCGCACCGACAACAACCCGATCGGCCGCATGATCGAGCAGTTCCAGAACCTGATGTTCATGGCCAACGGCTACCACCACTCGACCATCGGCTACATGTCCGACCTCGAGAACATCAGCCGCGCCGACTGCCAGAAGTACTTCGACGACAACTACGTCGGCCGCAACATCGTCGTCTCCATCGTGGGCGACGTCGACGCCGCCGAGGTGAAGAAGTACGCCGCGAAGTACTTCGGCGACATTCCCGCCGGCGATCCCGAACCGGTCGAGACCCTCGAGCCGAAGCAGCTCGGCGAGAAGCGCCTGGTCATGAAGGATCCCAGCCAGCCCGTCTTCGTCGCCGGCTACCACATCGAGAACGTGCGCCACCCGGACTGGCCGGTGTACGAGGTCATCGCCGACGTGCTCGGACAGGGCCGCACCAGCCGCCTCTACACCAGCCTGGTCAAGGAGCAGGGCATCGCCGTGCAGGCCATGACCTTCCCGGGCTTCCCGGGCCAGAAGTTCCAGACCGGCCTGCTCGCCTTCGCGATCCCCGTCAAGGGCAAGACCGCCTACGACATCGAGGACGCGGTGTACGCCGAGATCGACAAGATCGTCGCCGACGGCATCACGCAGGACGAGCTCGACGGCGTCAAGCAGCGCGCCCGGGCCAACTTCATCCGCGGCCTGCAGGGCAACGCGGGCATGGCCAGCCAGCTGGCGTGGTACCAGACCTACTACGGCGACTGGCGCGAGCTCTTCAACGAGGTCGCCCGCATCGAGGCCGTGACCCTCGACGACGTCAAGCGCGTCGCCGCCGACGTCTTCGCCCCGACGAACCGCACCGTCGCCCTCATCGAGACCGAGGACAGCGGGTCCTGACCGGAAACCGCGGCTCCCCGCAGCGGAGCCGGAAAGGATTGAGAACATGCAGCGAACGAACCGGAAGGCGGGCCTGGCGCTCCTGGCGCTGGCGGCCGTCATGGCCGTGGCGGCCCCAGCCGCCCTGGCCAAGAAGCCCTGGGAGAAGATCGAGATCCCCGAGCTGAACCCGATCCAGATGCCCGACTACGAGCGGGTCCAGCTGGACAACGGCATGGTCCTGTACCTGGCCGAGGACCACAAGTTTCCCCTCATCGAGCTGAGCGCGACCATCGACGCGGGCAGCATCTACGAGTCGGCCGACAAGGTCGGTCTGGCCGAGATGGCCGGCACGGTCATGCGCACCGGCGGCACCGCGACCCGCAGCGGCGACGACATCGACGCGCTGGTCGAGGCCCGCGGCATGTCGGTCGAGACCTGGATCGGCCAGAACAACGGCGGCGCCTACCTGTCCGCCCTGAGCGAGGACGTCGACCTGGGCCTCGAGCTCCTGGCCGACATCCTGCGCCATCCGGCCTTCCCCGAGGACAAGATCAAGCTGGCCAAGGAAGAGCAGAAGGCGGGCATCAGCCGGCGCAACGACCAGCCCATGTCCATCGCCCAGCGCGAGGGCCGCAAGGCGATCTTCGGTCCGGACCACCCGCTGGCCCGGCATCCGGAGTACGACACCATCGCCGCGGTGAGCCGCGACGACATGGTGGCCTTCCACCGCGACTTCTTCGGCCCCGACCGCACCTACCTCGTCGTCATCGGCGACTTCGACCGCAAGGCCATGGTCGACAAGATCAGGACGGCCTTCGACGGCTGGGCGCCCGCGGCCAAGCCGAAGCCGGCCGACCCCGAGATCCCCGACTTCCCGCGCACGGTGAACATCGTCGACAAGGGCGACCTCACCCAGACGACGATCCTGATGGGGCACAAGGGCATCCGCGCCGACGATCCCAACTACGCCGGCGTGCAGGTGGCCAACAAGATCCTGGGCGGCGGCTTCGCCACACGCCTGTTCAACGAGGTGCGCAGCCGCCAGGGCCTGGCCTACAGCGTGGGCAGCAGCTCGGGCACCGGCTTCCGCAACCCGGGCCTGTTCATGGCCTTCACCATGACCAAGAGCGAGTCGAGCCAGAAGGCCGCCGAGGCGGTGCTGGCCGAGGTGAAGAAGATGACCACCGAGGAGGTCACGGACGAGGAGCTGGCCCAGGCCAAGGACGCGATCCTCAACTCCGAGGTCTTCAACTTCGATACCGAGCGCGAGATCCTCGATCGGGCCGTCATGTACGAGCGCTTCGGCTACCCGGCCGACTTCCTGCAGAAGTACCAGGAAGAGGTCAAGAACATGACCAAGGCCGACGTGCTCGCGGCGACGCAGGCCGTGTGGCGGCCCGACGACATGACGGTCTTCGCCGTGGGCAACTACGCCGACTGGGACGGGGACTTCTCGACCTTCGGTCCGGTGACCATGGTCGACATCACGATCCCCGAGGCCTCCCTCGACATCCCCATGGCCACGCCGCTGAGCCTGGAGAAGGGCAAGGCCCTGATGATGGCCGCGGCCGAGGCCGCCGGCGGGCAGGCGAAGCTCGCCGCCATCGGCTCCTACAAGGAGACCCTCGTGCTCGACGCCACGGTGCAGGGCATGGAGCTGACCTTCACCATCGACAAGACCGTGGTCTATCCGGACAAGATCCACACGGTCCAGAAGACGCCCTTCGGCAACATGAAGAGCGTGGTCAACGGCGACAAGGGCTGGGCCGAGTCCCCCATGGGCAACAAGGACATGGAGGCCGCCGACGTGGCCGAGGCCAAGGAAGAGCTGAAGACGGACACCATGGGCATGATGCGCTACATGGACGAGTTCACCTTCCAGGCCCTCGAGCCCCGCACCATCGAGGGGCACAAGTGCAACCCGGTGTACGTGACGGGCGTCGGCGACTACCGGATCGTCTACCTCGACGCCGAGTCCAACCAGGTCGTGATGGTGCAGCAGCAGGGACAGAATCCCGGCACGGGGGCGCCTGCCACCCAGAAGGTGTACGTGGACGAGTACCAGGAGCTCGGCGGCCTGGTCATGCCGAAGAAGCTGCGCATGACCTACGACGACGAGCCGTTCGCCGCGGGCACCGTGGAGTCGTTCACGGCGAATCCGCAGGTCGACATGGGCCTGTTCGACAAGTAGGACCGGCGTCGACAGCCGGAAGAAGCGACGGGCGGCCCTGCGGGGCCGCCCGTTCGTCTGCGGGGGACAGGCCCGCGGTTGACCGTCGCGGGGGCGGGTGATACCCTTCGTCCCGGATGAGATATAGCTGCTTCACGGTCTACCCGAGAGATGAAAAATGAAGTGCGCGAGCTTCGACATTCCTCGGGGGCGTCGCCAATGAAGCAGCTATGTCTTTATCATAGCACATAAACACACATGAAATCGAGATCTTTTTGTGATTTTATAATAAAGTTCGGCATGAGGGCAGAATCGGCCAAAGAACCCCGGCCACGGAGGAATGGGGCCATGGCGCCACCGCGAATAGACGCGGATCCGGCGGGTATTTTTCCGGCATTCCCGCCCGTGCAACCCGTTCGCGGCCGTTGCGTAGGGGAGGGGTCGCCACCGTTCCCGTCTGACCTGCCGCCCTGGAGGACGCCCCATGTTGCTCGAAGCGATCGTCCTGCTGACCCTGCTCATGGTCGCCCTGAGCGTCGGCATGCTGCTGCTCAAATTCGTCTTCGCCGTCGTGATGATTCCCGTCAAGATCGCCTTCGTGTTGACCAAGGGACTGCTGGGGCTGGTGCTGTTCCTCCCGTTGCTGCTGCTCTTCGGCGTCCTGTTCTCGGCGGTCGCCCCGCTCGCCGCGGCGCTGCTCTTCCTGCCCCTGCTGGTCTTCGGCGGCGTGGCCGCGAAACTCGTCGGCTGCTGACCGGACGGCTTCTGGCCGCCCTGCTCCTGCTCGCGGCCTCCGGGGCCCGGTTCGCCCCGGGGGCCGCGTACGCTGCCGCATCGGCCGCGGGCGATCTCGGGCCGGTCGAACTCGATGCCCGCACCGTACCCTGGTCCGACGTGAACCGCTTCGCCCTCGCGGCGGGCTTCTTCCCGCCCGCCACCCGCCCCGTCTCCGGGGCCGAACTCGCCGACCTGCTCGATCGCGTCGACGCCGCCGCCCTGGGCGGCGCGGCGCCCGCCCTCGCCGACGATGCCGAGTACGCCCGCCTGCTCTGGCTGCGCGCGCGTTTCCGCGGCGAGTCGGGGCTCACGTGGTCGGGCTGCCCATGCAAGACGCACCCGCCGCGCGTCCGCATCGGCGGCCGCGTCCTGGCGGGCTTCTCCGGTCTCGGCGACGTCGTGCCCGACGAGGGCGGCCTGGGCTGGCCCGCCGGCACCAACCTCGCCTTCGAGCCGGCGGTCGAGGCCGCGGCCGGGGTCTTCTGGACCGCGGTGACATGGCGCCTGTCCGGCCGTCTCGCCGCCGGCGGTGTCGATTTCGCCGGCACCGACGGCACCGATCCGCTCACCTGGCCGGACTGGCATCCGGGCACCGGTCGCCGGGACACGCGCGACTGGCGCCTCGACGACGGCGCCTGGCGGGGCCGGCTGACCCGCGCCGTCGTGGGCGCCCGCCTCGGCCGCTGGGCCCTCTCGCTGGGTTGGGACCAGCGCCTGACCGGACCGGGCCTGAGCGGCGACCTGAACCTGGACCACGGCGGCCTGGCCTTTCCGGCCCTGACCGCCCGCCGCACGGCTCCCTTCCGCTGGTCCGGCATCATGACGCACCTGGCCCCGGACGACGCCCTGCTGCGGGTAGGGCAGCTGTCGCGCCGCGAGGTCCGCTACGCCGATCCCTTCGGCAACCACTTTAAGCAGGCTCGGCCCTGGTTCTTCCAGTGGTTGGTGGGCTGGAACGTCACGTCCTGGTTCCGCGCCCACGCGACGCACACGGTCATGGCCACGGCCCGCGACGGCACCCTCTGGCCCGATCTCCTGCAGATCAACTTCCCGGTCATCGGGACCACCTGGCGCGAGGGGGAGAGCGGGCCCATCACCGACCGCATCTTCTCGGTCCAGTTCGAGTTCCGCTGGCGCGACGCGCCCTGGCCGGTGCTGCCGGCGGAGGCGGGTCGGCTCTACTGGAACTATGGTGGGACCGATTTCCTGCCCTCGGGGCCGTGGGGCGTCGTGCCCGAGATCTCGATCCCGGCCAGCGTCGCCGGTTGCGAGCTGCTGAGTGCGGCCTGGGACGCGGCCTTCGAGATCAGCGAGTTGTGGCACGACAAGGGGCTGTGGTACTCCAACGGGGGCTACGTGGAAGGCTACACCCACGAGGGCACCCTCATCGGCCACCCCCACGGCGGTTCGTCGGAGGGTTTCATGGGTCTGCTGCGCTGGCGCCCGGGCGCGCGGCGCTGGGAGTGGGTGGCCCGGGGCGAGGGGCTGCGCTGGGGCACCCCGGGCCTGACGCCGGGATCGGGCAGCCGCCGCGGTCTCGGTCTGAGCCTGCGCCGTCGCCCCCTCGCGGGCACGGCGCCCGCCATCTGGGAGGTCGGCGTGGAGTGGTTCCGCGAGAAGGCCGACCCGGAGAGCTACGAGCCGGACCACACGACGGCGTCGCTGGTCAGTCGCGACTGGTGGCGCCTGACCTGCCGGATCGGCATCTGACACGGAGGACGGGACCATGGTCCGGACGAAGATCTGCTGCATTCGGGACGAGAATGAACTCGCGCTCGCCGTGCGGGCGGGGGCGGCCGCCCTCGGGTTCGTCTCGCACATGCCCAGCGGGCCCGGCGTCATTTCCGAGGACGTCATCGCCCGGCTGACGGCCGCCACGCCGTTCCCGGTCTACTCCGAGGTGCTCACGAGCCTGACCACGGCCGACGAGCTCGTGGCCCAGGTGGAGCGGCTGCGGCCGGCCGCGCTGCAACTCTGCGAGCGGGTGGCGCCGGCGGTCTTCCCGGAGCTGCGCCGCCGGGCGCGGGGCGTCCGGTTGATGCAGGTCATCCACGTCAGCGACCGCGGCGCCCTCGAGGTGGCCGAAGCCTACGCCCCCCTCGTCGACGCCCTGCTGCTCGACACCGGCCGCACGGAGGGACCGCGGCGCGAACTGGGCGGCACCGGCCGCACCCACGACTGGAGCGTCGACGCGGAGATCGTGCGCCGGGTGCAGGTTCCGGTCTTCCTGGCGGGGGGGCTGAACGCGGCCAACGTGGGCGAGGCCATCGCGACGGTGCGGCCGTTCGGCGTCGACGTGTGCACGGGAGTGCGGACGGACGATCGCCTCGATCCGGACAAGCTCCACCGTTTCATGGCCGCGGTGCGCGCGGCCGGCTGATCAGTCCCGGCGCTTCATACTGATCGTCAACCGGAAGGTCGCGACGGGTTCGGACCCCAGCCTGTCGGGCACGGTGGCGACCACGGTCACCGTGTCCTCGTCGCGCTCCCCGCTCGCTTCGGCCCGGTCGAGCAGCGCCCGCAGCCGGGCGCCGTCGCCGCAGGTGAAGACCACCGCCCCTTCGGCCCGCTTGTGGAAATCGGCCTGGAAGTCCTTGAAGAGGAAGGCGACCCGTGAGCGCCGCCGCCGGATCAGGTTCATGACGATCAGGCCGCCGGCCACGTCGGCTCCGATGCTCAGGGCACCGAAGTACATGGACTTCAGGTGGTTCCGTGTCAACCAGGTCAGGGGCAGGCGGACCACGCATCGCTCGGCGTCGGCCACCAGGAGCGTGGGGCGCACGAGGGCGATCAGCGGAATCCTGGCCAGGGCGTACAGGCGCAGGGACCAGGTCTCGCGCCAGAGGTTGCGGTCGGACATGACGGCGCTCCGGGAACGGGGAACGGGGGCGACGCGGCGCCCCCGTAGTATGACCCTTCCGGCCCGTCCGTCAACCCGCGCTAGACGGCGATGCGGCCCTCCGCCGGCCGGGGCAGCGGGTACACCTCGTGGATGTCCCGCAGCCCCAGCAGGGCGTAGGCGAGGCGCTCCACGCCGAATCCCCCTCCGGCGCAGGTGATGGCCTCGGCTTCCGGCCGCGCGGCCGCGAACAGCGCGAAGAAGGGCTCGAAGTAGGCGAGCGGGTAGCCGAGTTCCTCCATGCGCTCGCGCAGGTCGGGCAGCGACCGCGTGCGCTCGGCGCCCGACAGGCACTCGACCGGGTGGGGGTTGGCGCCGCAGGGCGGATACACCACGTCGTAGTTGAGGAATCGCCCGCTGACCCGGTCGAGGCAGTCGTAGGCCTCGCGGGCCAGGTTCGTCAGGATGAAGGGCCGGTCGCCGCACTCCTCGGCCAGGGCCGCCTCGACCTCGTCGTCGCGGGACAGGCCCCGCCGGGACTTCTCCCAGGCCGCATCGTACACGGCCGGCGGCCGGGCGAGATCCGGCAGCAGCGATCCCCGGACCCGCCGCAGCTCGTCCGCGCACACGTCGTTCAGGTGGGTGTGCAGCCGCGCGAGCAGCCCGCCGATGAAGGCGATCATCCCGCCCATGGTCGCGTCCCGCGCCTCGAAATCGACCTGCATGAACTCGGAGGCGTACTTGTGGCCCCTGGCTGCGACGCCCATCTCCATGCGGATGTTGGGCGAGGCCCAGAACACCCGCGTCGCGGGGGAGAGCATGACCAGCAGCATCTTCTGCAGGATCAGGGACTGGGTCACGGAGACCTCGTCGCCGTAGTAGCCGAGCCGCGCCGGCCAGGTCTGGTGGTTCAGGGGGTCGGTGCAGCCGCTGAGCATGTACACCGGCGGGTGCACGTACCCCGCGGCGGCGAGTTCGGCGCCGAGAAACTGCTGGATCGCCGTGCGCACGGCCAGGATGTCCCGCAGGCCCGGGCGGGTCAGGGCCGCGGCGGCGGCGGCGACGGCGGCCCGCACGGCGGGGTCGTGGACGTCGACCGGGGTGATGCGGCCGATGGCCAGATGGGGACCGGGGGCGGTCGGGCTCGGGGTGCTGCTCATGACGATCTCCTCGCGTGACGGGGTTCTGGAATGCCATAATTATATATATCGGCACAAAGTGTTGTCAATTAAGCATTTATTATGCTTTTTAAACTATCGAATCGTTATTATATTTGCCGTAGTTGAAAAAAATCAGCATTCTGACCGGAAGGATCGGCCCCATGGAGTACCGGATCGATAGCCTGGACCGCGATCTGCTGACGGCCCTGCGGGAGGACAGCCGGCGGCCGTATCTGGAAATCGCCCGGGAGCTGGGTGTTTCGGGGGGCACCATCCATCAGCGGATGGCGAAGCTGAAGGAGGCCGGGATCGTCACCGGATCCCGGCTGATCATCGATTACGGCCGCCTGGGCTACGACGTGACGGCCCTGGTGGGGATCCGGCTGCGGCGGGCCGGACACAGCGCGGCCGTGCGCGCGCGCCTGCTCGAGATCCCCGAGATCACCGAGATGTCGTACACGACGGGCACCTACAGTCTCCTGGCCAAGGTCGTGGCGCGCAACATGCGGGACCTGTACGAACTGCTTTCGGGCCGGCTGCAGAGCTTTCCCGAGATCCAGTCCACCGAGACCTTCGTGATCCTCGACACGGCCGTGCGCCGCGATCCGCCGCTGGTGGCGGTGGGGGACGGGCCCCGCGGCGGCTGATCCGGATTTTCCCCGCGGCGACCCCTGTGCTAGATTGGGAGCGTGCACAGACCCCGCCGGACCGTCCGGTCCGGCCCGCCCCCGTCCGCGAGGTGACCATGTCCGAGCATCCTGTCGGCACCGACCATGACGCCGCCCCCTACCGCCCCGAGAACCACGTGCGGATCGTCACGGCGGCTTCGCTCTTCGACGGCCACGACGCGGCCATCAACATCATGCGGCGCATCCTGCAGGCCAGCGGGGCCGAGGTGATCCATCTCGGACACAACCGCTCGGTCCAGGAGATCGTCGACTGCGCCATCCAGGAGGACGCCCAGGGCATCGCCATCACCAGCTACCAGGGCGGCCACGTCGAGTACCTGAAGTATATGCACGACCTGGTCCGGGAGGCGGGCGTCGACATCCGCATCTTCGCCGGGGGCGGCGGCACGATCCTGCCCGCCGAGATCGACGAACTGCACGCCTACGGCATCGCGCGCATCTTCTCGCCGGACGACGGCCGCGAGATGGGGCTGCAGGGCATGATCAACGAGGTGCTGCGCCGGTGCGACTTCCCCGTGGGACAGGCGCCGACGGACAAGGTCGTGGCGCCCCATCTGGCGGGCCTGGCCCGGCGCGACCCGCGCGCCCTCGGCCGCCTGATCTCCCTCGCCGAGAACCATCCCGACCGGAGCGACGAACTGATGCGCGCCGTCCAGGCCCAGGCGCCCGCTCACGTGATCCCCGTCCTGGGCATCACCGGCACCGGCGGGGCCGGCAAGTCGTCGCTGGTCGACGAGCTGGTCCGGCGCTTCCTGGCCGACTTCGACGACCGGACCATTGCCATCATTTCCGTCGATCCGTCGCGGCGCCGCAGCGGCGGGGCCCTCCTGGGCGACCGCATCCGCATGAACGCCATCGACCATCCGCGCGTGTACATGCGCTCGCTCGCCACGCGGCAGTCGAATCTCGCGCTGTCGAAGTACGTCCGCCACAGCATCGACATCTGCAAGGCCGCGGGCTTCGACCTCGTGGTCGTCGAGACCAGCGGCATCGGCCAGAGCGACACCGAGATCACCGAGCACTCGGACGTCTCGCTCTACGTGATGACCGCCGAGTACGGCGCCGCGACCCAGCTCGAGAAGATCGACATGCTCGACTTCGCCGACCTGATCGCCATCAACAAGTTCGACCACCGCGGCAGCCTCGACGCCCTCAGGGACGTGCGCAAGCAGTTCAAGCGCAACCACGGCCTCTTCGACACCGCCGACGACCTGCTGCCCGTCTACGGCACGATCGCCAGCCAGTTCAATGATCCCGGCATGAACACGTTGTACAAGGCGGTCATGGACCGGATCGTCGAGCGGACCGGCGCGGAGCTCCATTCGACCTTCGAGATCACCGCGGCCATGAGCCGGCGGGCCTGGGTGATTCCGCCCGAACGCGTCCGCTACCTGAGCGAGATCGTCGACGCCAGCCGCGAGTACGACCGCTTCGTGGCCGAACAGAGCGCCCTCGCGCGGCAGTTGTACCAGCTGGCCGGCACCATCGGCCTGCTGCGCGAGCGGGCGGGCACGACCACCGTCTCGGTGGAGGAGCCGGCCGGAAAGGGCGTCGTGCGCGCCATCGCCCGCATCGAGGGCGAGCCGGACTACCTGCAGGACCTGGTCGAGGTCCACAACGAGATCGAGCAGCGCCTCGATCCGCGCTGCCGCGACATGCTGCAGGAGTGGCCCCGCATGGTCGAACGCTACCGGGCCGACAAGTACGTCTTCCAGGTGCGCGACAGGACCATCGAGCAGGACCTCTTCACGACGTCGCTCAGCCACACGCGCATCCCCAAGGTGAGCCTGCCGCGCTACGAGGACTGGGGCGACGTCCTCCGGTGGCTCCTGACCGAGAACGTGCCCGGCTTCTTCCCCTACGCCGCGGGGGTCTTCCCCCTCAAGCGCGAGGGCGAGGACCCCACGCGCATGTTCGCCGGCGAGGGCGGTCCCGAGCGCACCAACCGGCGCTTCCACTACGTCTCGCAGGGCATGCCGGCGGCGCGCCTGTCGACGGCCTTCGATTCGGTCACGCTGTACGGCGAGGACCCCGACCGCCGGCCGGACATCTTCGGCAAGGTGGGCAACAGCGGCGTCTCCATCGCCACGGTCGACGACGCCAAGAAGCTCTACTCGGGCTTCGACCTGGCCTGCCCGACCACCTCGGTGTCCATGACGATCAACGGCCCCGCGCCCATGCTGCTGGCGTTCTTCCTGAACGCAGCCGTTGACCAGGGCTGCGAGAAGCACATCAGGGCCAACGGTCTCGAGGCCGAGGTCGAGGCGAAGATCGAGGCCATCTACCGGGAGAAGGGCGTGCCCCGGCCGCGCTACCAGGGCGAGCTGCCCCCGGGCAACGACGGCCTGGGCCTGATGCTCCTGGGCGTCAGCGGCGACGAGGTGCTGCCCCGCGGGGTGTACGAGAAGATCAGGGCCGAAACCCTGACCCAGGTGCGCGGCACGGTGCAGGCGGACATCCTCAAGGAGGACCAGGCCCAGAACACGTGCATCTTCTCGACCGAGTTCGCCCTGCGCATGATGGGCGACATCCAGCAGCATTTCATCGACCACAAGGTGCGGAACTTCTACAGCGTGAGCATCAGCGGCTACCACATCGCCGAAGCCGGCGCCAATCCCATCAGCCAGCTGGCGTTCACCCTGGCCAACGGCTTCACCTTCGTCGAGTACTACCTCTCCCGAGGCATGAACATCGACGACTTCGCGCCGAACTTCAGCTTCTTCTTCTCGAACGGCATGGACCCCGAGTACTCCGTCATGGGCCGCGTTGCCCGGAGGATCTGGGCCAAGGCCATGCGGAACCGCTACGGGGCCAACGAGCGCAGCCAGAAGCTGAAGTACCACATCCAGACCTCGGGGCGCAGCCTGCACGCGCAGGAGATCGCCTTCAACGACATCCGCACGACCCTGCAGGCCCTGTACGCCATCTACGACAACTGCAACAGCCTGCACACCAACGCCTACGACGAGGCCATCACCACGCCCACCGAGGAGTCGGTGCGCCGGGCCATGGCGATCCAGCTGATCATCAACAAGGAGCTGGGCCTGGCCCGCAACGAGAACCCGCTGCAGGGGGCGTTCATCGTCGAGGAACTGACCGACCTGGTGGAGGAGGCGGTGCTGGCCGAGTTCCAGAGCCTCAGCGAACGCGGCGGCGTCCTCGGGGCCATGGAGCGCATGTACCAGCGCACGCGCATCCAGGAGGAATCGCTCTACTACGAGGGCCGCAAGCACACGGGCGACCTGCCCATCGTCGGCGTGAACACCTACCTCGATCCCCAGGGTTCGCCGACGGTGGTCCCGGGCGAGGTCATCCGCTCCCGACCGGAGGAGAAGGAGTACGCCATCGCTTCGCTCGCGGCCTTCCATGCGCGCAACGCCGCGGCGGCCCCGCGGGCCCTGGCCGACCTGCAGAAGGCGGCGGTCGAGCACCGGAACACCTTCGAGACGATGCTGGAGACGGCGAAGACGTGCTCGCTCGGGCAGATTTCGGCGGCGCTCTATCAGGTGGGCGGGCAGTACCGGCGCAACATGTAGGCAGTTGAAAACAGGGGATTTCGGGTCCGGCGCGGGGGTGCCGGACCCGCTTTATTGAAAAACATCCTCACTTTGCTCCGGGAATTTGATAGGATGCTCGGGTCCGAAAGGGGCGGGGCGGGGGCACCGCCTCGCTAACCGACATCTTCCAGCCGTGCAGAAAACCAATCTGGAAGCCCAAACCATCACCGTTCGGAGGGACCACCCATGGCCTACTCTCGCCGAATCCTCGCCATGACCCTGCTGCTCCTGTTCGCCCTGGGCAGCAGCGCCTTCGCCGCCGTGGCGCCGGGTTACGAGTACGTACCCGGACAGATCATCGTCAAATTCAAGGATGGCGTCCCGGGCGCCGAGAAGAGCAACCTCTTCTCGAGCGTTGCCGGCGTCAAGCTGCGCGACTTCAAGCAGATCAAGGCCGAACACTGGCAGGTCACGGGGCGCATCGAGGACATCGTGTCCCGCCTCGAGGACGACCCCCGTGTCGAGTACGCCCAGCCGAACTACGTGCTGTATGCGCTGGAGATCCCCAACGACACCCGCTTCGGCGACCTGTGGGGCATGAACAACGACGGTGATTTCACCGATCCGAGCGGCAACGTGGCCGTGGCCGACGCCGATATCGACGCGGTCGAGGCCTGGGACGTCTACACCGGCAGCTCCTCGGTGCTGGTGGCCGTGATCGACTCGGGCGTGGACTACACCCACCCCGACCTGGCGGCGAACATCTGGTCGAACCCCGGCGAGATCCCGGGCAACGGCATCGATGACGACGGCAACGGCTTCATCGACGACATCCACGGCTGGGACTTCGCCAACGGCGATGCCGACCCCATGGACGACAACGACCACGGCACCCACTGCTCCGGCACCATCGGCGGCGTGGGCAACAACGCCACCGGCGTCGCCGGCGTCAACTGGAACGTCTCGATCATGGGCCTGAAGTTCCTCACGGCCGCCGGCAGCGGTTCGACGGCCAACGCCATCAGCTGCATCGAGTACGCCACCCTGATGGGCGTCGACGTGATGAGCAACAGCTGGGGCGGCGGTCCCTACGACGCGGCCATGGAAGCGGCCATCGAGGCCGCCTACGCGGCGGACATCTTCTTCGTGGCGGCGGCCGGCAACAGCGGCAGCAACAACGACGCCACCCCGCACTACCCGAGCAACTACCCCAACGGCAACGTGATCTCCGTCATGGCGACGGACTGCACGGACAGCCCGGTGAACGAGCCCGGCTGGTGGTCGACGAGCTTCGGCGCCACCACCGTCGACATCGCGGCCCCGGGCCTGCACATCTGGTCGACGACCCCCGGCAACACCTACAGCGACTTCTCCGGCACCTCCATGGCGACGCCCCACGTGGCGGGCGCCATCGCCATGCTGCGCGGCCGGTTCCCCGCCATCAGCGTCGATGACGGCAAGAACCTGCTGATGACCGTCGGCAACGATCCCCTGCCGAGCCTGACGGGGATGTGCGTTTCCGGCGCCCGGCTGAACCTGCTGAAGCTGGTGGCCGATCCCGACTCGATCCCGCCCTCGGCCGTGATCGACCTGGCGGCGGGCGCCGTCGCCTCGAACTGGGTCGAAGTGACCTGGACCGCCCCGGGCGACGACGGCACCGTCGGCACCCCGAGCAGCTACGACATGCGCTACTCCACCAGCCCGATCGTCGACCAGGCCAGCTGGGATGCGGCCACCGAGGTCACGGGCGAGCCGGATCCGGGCGTCTACGGCACCCCGGAGAGCATGCAGATCTTCGGCCTCGACGTGTCGACGACCTACTACTTCAACGTCCGGGCCAAGGACGAGTACGGCAACTACGGCGACCTGTCCAACAGCCCGTCCGCCACGACCCTCGGCCCCCCGACCATCGGCGTGGCCCCGTCCACCCTGGCGGCGACCCTCACGACCGGCGGCACCACCACCCAGACCCTGACCGTGACCAACACGGGCGTGGGCGTGCTGGATTTCTCGATCCCGACCGCCGAGTACATCATCCCGGCGAAGGCCACCTTCGCGCCGGTCCGCACCTGGGAATACGACCCGACCCTGAAGAAGGGCGACCACGGCCTGGCCCCGATCGTGTCGATCGACGGCTCCGGCGGCCCGGACGCCTACGGCTACAACTGGGTCGACAGTGACGCGGTGGGTGGTCCGGCCTACAACTGGATCGACATCAGCACGACCGGGACCAGCGTCTCGCTGTCCGACGACAACAGCGCCGGTCCGTTCGCCATCGGCTTCCCGTTCGAGTTCTACGGGACCGAGTTCACCTCGTTCAACATCGCCTCGAACGGCTTCATCAGCTTCACGAGCACCGACTCGCCGGCCGGCAACGGCCCGGTCCCGTCGACCAGCTCGCCGGCGAACATGGTGGCCCTCTTCTGGGACGACCTGAACCCCTCCACCGGCGGCAACGTCTACTACTACTACGACGGCACCCGCCTGATCGTGCAGTACGACGCGATCAACCACTACGACAGTGGCGGCAACTACACGATGCAGCTGCACCTGTATCCCGGCGGCACCATCGAGTACCACTACGAGACGATCGTCGATCCGAGCGACAGCGCCACGATCGGCATCCAGAACGGCGACGGCACCGACGGCCTGTCGGTGGTCTTCAACTCGGCCTACGTGCACAGCGGACTGGCCGTGCGCTTCGTGGCCATCTCGCCGTGGCTCAGCACCAGCCCGAACAGCGGCAGCCTGGCGGCGGGCGCGTCGGCCAACGTCGACGTCGTCTTCGACGCGACCGGCCTGTGCGGCAGCAGCTTCGACGCCAACCTGCACATCGTCAGCAACGACGCGGCCACGCCCGACTTCGTGGTGCCGGTGGGCCTGAACCTGATCGGCACGCCCGACATCCAGGCCGCGCCGACGGCGGTCGACTTCGGCGAAGTGTACATCACCGCCAACGCGACCATCGACGTCACCGTGACCAACGCGGGCTGTGCCGACCTGACGATCTCGGGCATCGGCATCGACAACGCCGACTACTCGACCACCGTCGCGGCGCCCCAGGTGCTCACGGCCGGGGCCAGCCTGATCGTGCCGGTGACGTTCGCGCCCACCAGCGCGGGGGCCATCGCGGGCAACCTGACCTTCACCAGCGACGATCCGGACGCGCCGTCCTACGTCGTCACCCTGGCCGGCGTCGGGCTCGAGTTCCCGGACATCTCGGTCGATCCGACGAGCCTGACCGAGACCCTGCCCACCGGCGGGACCTCGACCCAGACCCTGACGATCACCAACAACGGTCTCGGCGACCTGGACTTCACCATCCCCGACGCCGAGTACATCATCGTCAAGTCGGCCGGCGCCCTGCCGCGTCCCGGCAGCCTGCCCATCGAGCTGGCCAAGGGCGAGAAGGATCCCCGCATCGGCGGTCCGGTCGTGACCGGCTCCGGCGGCCCGGACGTCTTCGGCTACCGCTGGACCGACAGCAACGAGGTCGGTGGCCCGGCCTACAACTGGATCGACATCTCGGGCACCGGTACGGCCATCGCCTTCTCGGGCGATGACCAGAACCTCGGCCCGTTCCCGATCGGTTTCTCGTTCCCGTTCTACGGCAACGACTTCACCGAATTCCGGGCCTGCACCAACGGCTGGCTGAGCTTCACGAGCACGGCCACGACGTACACGAACTACGACCTGCCGAGCGCGAGCGCGCCGGAGAACCTGATCGCCCCGTTCCACGACGATCTGACGTTCACCAGCTCCGGTTCGGCCTACTACTACTACGACGGGCAGCGCCTGATCGTGCAGTACCAGGACGCCCCGCGCCTCACGTCGGGCGGCCCGTACACCTTCCAGGTGCACCTGTACCCGAGCGGACGCATCGAGTACCACTACAAGACGATGCTCGGCACCCGCCTCAACGAGGCGACGGTCGGCATCCAGAACGGCACCGCGACCGACGGTCTGGCGCCGGCCTTCAACGCCAACTACGTCGCCGACGGCCTGGCCGTGCGGTTCGAGTCCGTCGCTCCCTGGCTGAGCGCCGGTCCGGCTTCGGGCACGATCCTGCCGGGCCAGACCGCCGACATCACCGTGGGCTTCGACGCGACCGGCCTGTGCGCGGCGCAGATGCTCGCCAACCTGCACATCCTCAGCAACGACCCGGACACGCCGGACCTCGCGGTTCCGGTCACCCTGAACCTCGACGGCCAGCCGGACGTCCTGGTCTCGGCGACCGCCCTGGACCTCGGCGACGTGTTCCTGGGCCAGACGGGCACCCTGCCCCTCACCATCGCCAACGAGGGCTGTGGCGTGCTCAACGTCACCGACCTGACCGTCGACAACGGCGTCTTCACCCTCGACGTGGCGGCTCCGTTCACGGTCGATCCGGGCAGCGTCGCCCAGGTGAACGTCACGTTCACCCCGGCGGCCGTCGACACCCAGGCCGGGACGCTGACCATCACGACCAACGATCCGCTGGAGCCCGTGCACGCCGTCTTCCTGACGGGCGTGGGCGTGGCCCCCGGCGCGATCGCCGCCGCCCCGGGCAGCGTGGTCGCCGGTCTGTACCCGAACCAGCAGAGCACGGAGATCATCACCGTCACCAACAGCGGGACGGGCGATCTCAACTTCACCGTGCCTTCGCCGGACATGTACTCCAAGGCCATGGCCGCGCGCGGCGTGGTCGAGAAGCCCGAGTTCGTCGAGGCCCCGAAGGATGCCAAGGACGCCGGCATCGGCGCTCTCGGCGCCGGCGGCCCGGACCTCTTCGGCTACAGCTGGAAGGACAGCGACGAGGCGGGCGGTCCGGCGTTCTCGTGGATCGACATCAGCGAGACCGGCACCGCGGCCATCACCACCGGTGACGACACCAACAGCGGCCCGTTCCCGATCGGCTTCTCGTTCGACTTCTACGGGACGACGTTCACCGACTTCCGGGTCTGCACGAACGGCTTCATGACGTTCGGCAGCACGCTCACCGCCTACACCAACGCCGCCCTGCCGAACGCCTCGGCGCCCGGGTTCCTCATCGCCCCGTTCTGGGACGACCTGAACCTCGGCGCCACCGGCAGCGGCGACATCTACTACGAGGTCGTCGGCGGGAACCTGGTCGTGATGTACGACGGCGTGATGCCGTACAGCTCGACCAACAGCGGGACCGGCCCGTTCACCTTCGAGGTGATCCTGTCGCCCAACGGCGTGATCACGATGCAGTACCTGACGCTGGTCGGTTCGCCGGCGAGCTACACGGTCGGCATCCAGGACGGGACCGGCACGGTCGGTCTGCAGGTGGCCTACAACACGGCCTACCTGCACGACAACATGGCCATCCAGTTCCGCAGCCTGCCCGAGTGGATGACCTGCACGCCGACGGCCGGGACGATCCCGGCGGGCGGCAGCGTCGACCTGATGGTCGGCCTCGACTCGACCGACCTCGAGCTCGGCCTGCACGAAGGCATGGTCCGGATCCAGAGCGATGATCCGATCACGCCGGAGCTGCAGGTCCCGGTCAGCCTGACCGTGTCGGATCCTTCGCCGGTCGCCGACGAGATCCTGCCGCGTCGGGTCGCCCTGGACCAGAACGCGCCGAACCCGTTCAACCCCATGACCGAGATCCGGTTCAGCCTGCCCAAGGATGGCCGGGTGGTCCTGAAGGTGTACGACGTCCGCGGTTCGCTCGTGCGGACCCTGGCCGACGGCCGCTTCGTGGCCGGGCGCCACGTGCGCGTCTGGCAGGGTCAGGACGACGCCGGTCGCAGCATGCCGTCCGGTGTGTACTTCTACCGTCTGCAGGCGGGTGACGAGGTGTTCACCCGTCGGATGACCCTGCTCAAGTAGCGGCGGTCTTCCACCACACGGCAACGGCCCCGGGAGCGATCCCGGGGCCGTTGTCTCGTTTCGGGCCGGAGTGGTTTCAGACGCGGCCGCCGCTGAGGGCGGCGAAGCGCCCGGCCCGGCCCTGCTCGCGCCGGTGGCTGGGGTAGGGGCCGGTGCCGCAGATGGTGCAGATCCCGCTCGGCCGGATGGCCGCGGCCGGCACGCCGCCCGTCTCCAGCTCCCGGGCCGCGGCCCGCCACAGGTCGAAGGCGCGACCGTCGCCGAGCAGCGGGAACCAGTCCGACGCGGCGGCGCCGAAGTGATCCCGGGCCGCGGCGGCCACCTCCGGACCCACTTCGTAGCAGCACGGGCCCGCCGACGGCGCGATGACCGCCCGCGTGCGGTCGGGCCGCATGCCGTCGGCGGCCATGTCGGCGAGCAGGCCGCCGGTGATGCCGGCGACGGTGCTGCGCCAGGAGGCATGGGCGAACCCCCAGCGCCCGGCGCCGGCCGCGTCGGGCCCCATGACGAGGACCAGGGGGCAATCGGCCCCCCGTCCGACGACGGCGAGTCCGGGTCGGGCGGTCCAGAGCGCGTCCGCGTCCCCGAGGCAGCCGGGGCCGTCGGCGCGCAGGGCTGTGCCGCCATGGACCTGTCGGGCCCACGCCGCCGCCGCCACGCCGGCGGCCGACGCCAGGTCGGCGACGGCGCGGGCGTGCGCGGGGGAATCGGGGGCGGAGGCGAAGTCGGGGCCGGCGGTCGTGCTCCAGCCGCAGGCCCAGCCGGATTCGGCGGTTACGCCGGGGGCGTCGCGCCACCAGGCGGGCCGCATCTCAGTTGCCGCGGCTGCCCGGCTTGACCACCGGGACGCCGTCGGCGCACAGGGGGCACGCGGCCGGCTCGAAGGTCGCGACCGTCACCCGCGCCAGCGACTGCAGGGGCAGGGGCAGCCCCGCGTCGCCCCCGGTCCGGTCGATGATGCTCGTCAGGCCGGTGACCACGCCGCCGGCCGCCTCGACGCACGCGATCACCTCGAGCAGGCTCGTGCCGCGCGTCACCACGTCCTCGGCGACGATGACCTTCTCGCCGGGGGCGATCTCGAAGCCGCGGCGGATCATCATCTCGCCGTCCTTGCGCTCGGAGAAGACGAAGCGGCGGCCGAGGGCCCGGGCCACCTCGTGCCCGATGAGGATGCCGCCGAGGGCCGGGCTGACCACCAGGTCGTGGGGCGTGTCGGCGAAGAACTCCGCCATGGCGGCCCCGAGTTCCCGGGCCAGATCGGGGAACTGCAGGATCTTCGCGCACTGGAAGTAGGTGTCGCTGTGCAGGCCGCTGCTCAGCAGGAAATGGCCGCTGTGCAGGGCGCCGAGCTCCTTCATCAGGGAGAGAACCTTGTCTTCGGTCATGTCGCCTTCCTCGGGCGGCTGGGCCCGGCCGGTCCGTCGGGCCGGTCTAGGCCAGTTCCGCGGCTATGGCGGCCAGGGCGGCCGCCGGGTCCGGAGCCTTGGTGATGGGGCGGCCGATGACGAGGAAGTCGGCTCCCGCGTCCATGGCCTGCCGGGGGGTGGTCACCCGATGCTGGTCGTCGACGGCGGCGCCGGCCGGCCGGATGCCCGGGGTCACGATGAGCGGGTCGGGGCCGATCGCCTCGCGCAGGCGCGGCAGGTCGGCGGCCGAGCAGACCAGGCCGTCGCAGCCGGCGTCCCAGGCCAGTCGCGCCAGCCGGATGACCCGCTCCTGGAGCGAGTCGGGCGAGGGGCCCGTCTCCTGGAGCTCGTCCTCGGAGAGGCTCGTCAGGACGGTGACCGCCAGCAGGGCCGGGCGTCGACCGGTCACCGGATGGGGCGCGCCTGCGGCCAGGGCTGCGGCCGCCGCGGCGATGGCGGCGCGGCCGTTGCCGGCGTGCATGGTGCACAGGCCGGCCCCCAGGGCGGCCGCGACCCGCGCCGCGCCGGCCACCGTGTTGGGGATGTCGTGGTACTTCAGGTCGAGAAAGATGTCGCGACCGAGGTCCTGCAGGCGACCGACCACCGCGGGCCCGGCGGCCGAGAAGAGTTCCAGGCCGACCTTCACGAAGCCCCCGGCGGGGCCGAGGCGGGTGGCGAGGTCGAGGGCCTCGTCGGCCCCGGGCACGTCCAGGGCGGTGATCACACGCCGGCCGGGGGGCAGGGCGCGCAGGGCGGAGAGCAGGCTCGAGCGGTCCATGCTGGTGACGGTCTTTCGGTCGGGGCGTCCGGGACGTCGCCGGGTGAGGGGCACCCGGGATTCACCTGCGGATGGGGCCCGCACGGGGCGATTTGCCTTGCCGAGCCCGACATCCTGCTACTAACCTTCTAACAGTCGGGACACCGGATTGCAAATTCATTTCCCGGTCGGAAGCCGGGGACCGGTGCCCGTGCGTCCGTGTGCCCGCCGGCGGCGGGTCGAAAGTGAGGCTGCTCCGTGCTGGACCGCAAATTCCTGCGTGAGAACCGGGACCTGGTGACCCGCGCCGTCGCCCTGAAGAACGAGTCCGTCGACATCGACGCCTACTACGAGGCCGACGAGCGCCGGCGGGCCGCCCTGCAGGAGATCGAGACCCTGCAGGCCGAGGCGAACCGCGCCAACAAGGCCATCTCCGAGGCCAAGAAGGCGGGCGCGGACGCCGGCGCCGCCATCGCGGCCATGAAGGACGTCTCCACGCGCATCAAGGACCTCAAGGCCCAGACCGACGCCCTCGAGGCGGAGGTGGAGGCCCTCTACCTGCGCATCCCGAACATCCCGCACCCGTCGGCCCCCGAGGGCGGCGAGGAGAACAACCAGGTCGTGCGCACCTGGGGGGAACCGGTCACGCCCGATTTCGACGTCCTGCCGCACTGGGACCTGGGCGCCGAGCTCGGCATCCTGCACCCGGAGCGCTCGGCGCGCATGTCCGGCAGCGGCTTCACGATCCTCAGCGGCGCCGGGGCGCGCCTCGAACGGGCGCTCATCAACTGGTTCCTCGACGTCCATGCCGTGCAGGGCTACACCGAGTTCAACGTGCCGTACCTGGTGAATCCGGCCGCCATGCAGGGCACCGGCCAGCTGCCCAAGCTCGCCGACGACATGTACCACTGCACCGTCGACGACCTGTACCTGATCCCCACGGCCGAGGTCTCGGTGACGAACGTGCACATGCAGGAGACCCTCGACGAGGCCGACCTGCCCCTGAAGTACTGCGCCTTCTCGCCCTGCTTCCGGCGCGAGGCCGGCGCGGCGGGAAAGGACACCCGCGGCCTGCTGCGGGTGCACCAGTTCCACAAGGTGGAGATGGTGAAGTTCGTGGCGCCGGAAACCTCGTGGGAGGAGCTCGAGTCGCTCACCGCCGACGCCGAGGAGCTGCTGCAGAAGCTCGGGCTGCCCTACCGCGTGCTGGCCCTGGCCACCGGCGACCTCAGCTTCGCCGCCAGCAAGTGCTACGACCTGGAGGTGTGGTCGGCGGGGGTCGGCAAGTGGCTCGAGGTCTCGTCCTGCAGCAACTTCGTCGACTTCCAGGCGCGCCGCGCCGGGATCCGCTACCGGGGGGCCGAGGCCAAGGGCTTCGTCCACACCCTGAACGGATCCGGCCTGGCCCTGCCGCGGGTGCTCGTCGCGATCCTCGAGAACTACCAGACCGCCGACGGGCGCGTGCGCGTGCCCGACGTCCTGCGCCCCTACCTGGGCGGACTCGAGCACATCGGCTGATGAGCGGCCTCTTCGGCAGGATCAGGGTTCCCGGGCTGCGCCGCCGCTACCTTTTCAACATCTACCTGCTGCTCGGCAGCGTGAGCATCGTCGTGATCACGACGGTCTTCACGATCCGGGTCAGCCAGAGCGTCGAGCGGCAGGCCTACCTGACGACCAAGCTGCTCAGCGGGGTGGCCAGCCGCCTGTTCACGGCCCAGGACCTGTCCGAGGTCCAGCCGATCATCGAGATCATCAACGAGAACGAG
Organism: bacterium; assembly: GCA_020440705.1. NCBI lineage: Bacteria > bacterium. Next base: position 55,112 of record JAGRNP010000004.1, read on the forward strand.
GTGCCGTTCATCCTGACGGACAACGCGGGACGGCCCCTCGTCTGGAACACGCCGGTGATCGGCATCCCGGTGCCGGAGTACCAGATCCTGCTGAGCGAGAACCTGTCGCGGCCGAGCAAC
>JAGRNP010000004.1:55383-81630 GCA_020440705.1 bacterium
GCTGATGGTGATGGCGCTGTTCTTCCTGATTATCCTGTGGGCGCTGCAGAACAAGAAGGACGCCGAGCAGAAGGCCCTCTTCGCCGGCATGGCCAAGGAGACGGCCCACCAGCTCGGCACGCCGCTCACCTCGATCATGGGCTGGGTGGCGCTGCTGGAAGACCGGCTGGGCAAGGGCGACGAGACCGTGACCGAGCTGAACCGCGACGTCGACCGCCTCAGCATGATCTCGGCCCGCTTCAGCCAGATCGGCTCGCTGCCGCAGCTCGAGGACCGCGACCTGAAGGGCGTCGTCGAGGAGACGGTGCAGTACTTCCGGCGCCGGCTGCCCCATCTGGGCGGCCGCGTGCAGCTGCATTCGGAGGGAACCGTCACCCACGAGGTGGCCTTCAACCGCGACCTGCTCGGCTGGGTCCTCGAGAACCTGATCAAGAACGGCATCGACGCCCTGCGCGACGGCAAGGGCACGATCTCGGTGCGGCTCGACGACGACCCGGAGGGCGGCGTCCGCATCTACGTGAGCGACACGGGCAAGGGCATCCCCGCCCGGGACAACACGAAGATCTTCGAGCCCGGCTACACTACCAAGAAGCGGGGGTGGGGCATGGGCCTGGCTCTCGTCAAGCGCATCGTGACCCAGTACCACGGCGGCCGCATCCGCGTCGAAGAGACCAGCAGCCACGGCACCACGTTCCTCGTGACCCTGCCGGCGCACGGCGACGCGACGCCCGAACCCTCCTGAGAAAGGACCACCGGTGGCATTCCGGATTCTTTGGATCGACGACAACATCGAGGAGCTGCGCAGCCACGTCGTGTATCTCGGCGAGAAGGGCTACGAGGTCGAGGGCGTCACCAACGGCGTCGACGGGGTCGAGACCCTGCGCGAGAAGAACTTCGACGCGGTGCTGCTCGACGAGATGATGCCCGGCATGGGCGGCCTCGAGACCCTCGAGGAACTGCGCAAGGTCAACGCCCGCATCCCGGTGATCATGATCACCAAGAGCGAGGCCGAGGACCTCATGACCCGGGCCATCGGCAAGCGCATCGACGACTACCTCGTCAAGCCCGTCTCGCCGCTGCAGATCCTCTCGGCGCTCAAGCGCCAGCTCGAGGCGCGCCGCCTGGCCGGCGAGGAGGTCACGCGGGGCTACATGAGCAACTTCATGGGCCTGGGCGATCGCTTCGCCGCCGCGCGCACCCCGGCCGACTGGGAGGCCATCTACGCCGATCTGGTGACCTGGAGCATGGACCTCTTCCAGTTCAGCGACCACGGCCTGCTCGAGACCCTCGACGACCAGTACACGGCCGCCAACATGGCCTTCGCCCGCTACGTCCGGGAGAACTACCAGCGCTGGGTGAACGCCGAGGGCGCCACCGGCGTGGGCGAGCCGGGCGAACTGGCCGGGGCGGCCGACGCGCCGCTGCTCTCGCCGCGGGTCTTCGAGACCTGGGTGGCCCCCGAGATCGAGACCAGCCGCCAGGTCTTCTGGATCGTCATCGACTGCATGCGCGAGGACCAGCTGCGCATGATCGAACCCCTGCTCGAGCAGTACTACCACACCGAGCGGCGGCGCTACTGGTCGCTGTTGCCCACCGCGACGCCCTACGCCCGCAACGCCCTCTTCGCGGGCCTCTACCCCCTGGACATCGCCGAAGGCTACCCCGACTGGTGGGTGGGCTCGGCCAACCACGAGGGCAGCCGCAACGCCCACGAAGGCGACCTCCTCGAGCAGCTCGTGGCGCGGCTCGGCAGCCCGGCCGCCGGCAGCTGCCGCTACTACAAGGTCTCCGACGAGCGCGACACCGACGTCCTGCACCGCAACCTCGGCAGCCTCGGGGACACCCGCCTCGTGGCCGGCGTCTACAACTTCCTGGACATCATGGCCCATGGCCGCAGCCAGAGCCGCATCCTGAAGGAGCTCGCGCCGGACGAAGCGGCCTTCCGCACCCTGATGCGCTCGTGGTTCGAGCACTCGAAGCTCTTCGACGTGCTGAAGAGCCTCGCGCGGCGCGACTGCACGGTCATCCTGACCACCGACCACGGGTCCAAGCTGTGCAAGCGTGCCGTGCAGATCCGCGGCAACCGCGACACGAGCAGCAACGTGCGCTACAAGTTCGGCGACAACCTCGGGGTGGACGAGGAGAAGGTCTACTTCATGAAGGATCCGGAGAAGTTCCGCCTGCCGCCCCAGAGCACCATCGAGAACTACGCCATCACCATCGACAACTACTACCTGGTGTACCCGACGAACTTCCACGAGTACGAACGGCTCTACCGGGACAGCTTCCAGCACGGCGGCATCAGCCTCGAGGAGATGATGTGCCCCTTCCTGGTCATGCGGCCGAGGTGATGCGTGGCGCCCGGTGACCACATCCTGCCCGATCCGGCCGGCTTCGGCCGCGCCGCCCGCACGTCGTCGCCGGGAGCGACCCGCGAACTCGGCGGCCGCGTGGGCGGCCTGCTGCGCGGGGGCGAGATCGTGCTGCTGTTCGGCGACCTCGGCGCCGGCAAGACCGCCTTCGTCCAGGGAATCTGCAGCGAGCTCGCCGTGGCGCAGGAAGTGGTCTCGCCGACCTTCACCCTCGTCAACACCTACGACGGCCGGCTGCGGGTGCAGCATCTCGACTTCTACCGCGTCGAGCCCGGTCACGACCTCGACGACATCGGCGTTCCCGACATCCTCGACGAGATCTGGGACGGCGCGGCCGTCGGCCTCATCGAGTGGCCCTCGCCCCTGCTGGCGCGGCTCGGTTCCGCGGCCCGGTTCGAGATCCTGGTGCGCCCCACCGGCCGCGGCGACGAGCGCGAGTTCCTGCTGCGGGCACGGCCGGAGCTGCCGGCCGGCTGGGCGGCCCTGTTCCCGCCGCGGGAGGAACGGGCATGCTGAACCTGGCCCTCGACACCGCCACGCGGCACGGGCGCTTCGCCCTGGCCGACGGCACCGGCACCCTGGCCTATCGTCCCCTGAACGTCAGCGGCAGCTATGCCGACGCGCTGTTGCCCGTCGTCGAGGAGATGCTGGCCGCGACCGGTCGCCGCCGGGCCGACCTGACGGCCATCGGTGTCACGACCGGCCCGGGCAGCTTCACGGGGGTGCGCATCGGCGTCGCCACGGCCAAGGGGCTGGCCTGGGCGCTGGGCTGCCGGCTGGTGGGCGTCACCTCGCTCGAGGCCATGGCCGCGGCGCTGCTGGCCGACGCGCCCGATGCCGACCTGGCCGTCCCGAGCCTCGACGCCCGGCGGGGCGAGATCTTCTGCGGGCTGTATCGGCGCGAGGGCGCCTGGGTGCGTCCCCTCGCGACGCCCGAGGCGGCCACCCCCGACGCCTGGTGGGGGCGCGTCGTCGCGGCGGTCGCCGACCCCGACGCCCCCGTCTACGGGGGCGACGGCACGGCCCTCCTGCTGGGCCAGGGCGAGTCCCTGCGCCCCGAGTTGCGCGACACGCCGGAACCCGCCCTGCGGCGCTGGTCGACGGCCCATCCGGCCACGGCGCCGGCCCTGGCCCGCGCCCTCGGCGCGGCCGACCTCCCGGATGCCCATCCGTTCTCCCTCGTGCCGGACTACATGCGCGTCTCCGACGCCGAGGTCAAACGTCGGCTCGACCTGACGCCGTCGGAGCCGGCGGCCGGGATCGAGGCCCACGAAACGCGGCGGCGGGATCATGACTGAGCCCGTGGGCGAGATCCGTGTGCGGCCGGGCGACCCGAGCGACCTGCCCGTGGTCGCGGCCCTCGAGCGGCGCAGCTTCAGCGACCCGTGGACGCCGGCTTCCCTGCTCGGCGAGCTCCAGCCCGATCCCCTGCGAATCCCGCTCGTCGCCGAGGTGGACGGGCGGGTGCGGGGCTACCTCATGGCCTGGCGGGTGGTCGATCAGCTGCACATCCTGAACCTCGCCACCGATCCCGATTTCCGGCGGCGCGGCCTCGCCGGCCAACTGCTCGCCACCGCCGCCCGGCAGGGGCTGGCCGAGGGCCTCGTCGAGGCCACCCTCGAGGTCCGGCGGGGCAATTCCGGGGCCCTGGCCTTCTACACCCGGCACGGCTTCACCACGGTGGGGGTGCGGGAACGCTACTACGCCGACAACGGCGAGGACGCCCTCGTGATGGTGGGTCCGCTGCAGCAGATGGCGTCGGCGAGCGGCCAGGCGGGGAATCCCGCCACCGACGGATTAGGGTTGTCCCGACGCCCTGATTGGGACTAATTTACCCGGATACGAGAAGACGGACCCGCATCCCGGGAGGACGCCGTGTCCTGGTTGACACAGGCCGCCAAGGGCATCAAGGCCCTCACCAGCCAGAAGAAGGACATTCCGGACAACCTGTGGCGCAAGTGCCCCAAGTGCTCGGAGATCCTCTATCACCGCGAACTGGACCGCAACCTCTGGGTGTGCGGGTCCTGCGGCCATCATCTGCCCTTCACCACCGAGCAGTACATCCAGCTCCTCTTCGACGAAGGCAGCTGGCACGAGACCCACACCGGCATCACCAGCGTCGACTCCCTCGACTTCAAGGACTCCAAGCGCTACAAGGACCGCATCCGGGCCACGCGCCAGAAGTCGGGCAAGGAGGACGCCGTCATCACGGGGCGTGGCGCCATCGGCCGCATCCCGGTCTCGGCCGCGATCATGGACTTCAGCTTCATGGGCGGCAGCATGGGTTCGGTGGTGGGGGAGAAGATCGCCCGCGCGCTGCTCGACTCGCTCAAGCACCGCGAGGCCGCCCTCGTGCTGAGCCGCAGCGGCGGCGCCCGCATGCAGGAGTCGCTGCTCTCGCTGATGCAGATGGCCAAGACGAGCGCCGTGCTCGCGCGCCTGCGCAACGAGGGCATTCCCTTCATCTCGATCCTGACCAACCCGACCACCGGCGGCGTCACCGCGAGCTACGCCACCCTCGGCGACATCAACGTGGCCGAACCGGGCGCCCTGATCGGCTTCGCCGGCCCGCGCGTCATCAAGCAGACCATCGGCGGCGATCTGCCCGAGGGCTTCCAGTCGTCCGAGTTCCTGCTCGAACACGGCATGGTCGACATCATCACCGAGCGCCGGAATCTCAAGGACACCCTCGAGCGCACCCTGCACTGGTTCGTCGACGGCCGGGACGTCTCGGTGCCCCACCCGCCGCGGGGCTGACCATGTCCCTGAACCGGCCCCGCCCGGAGGGGGACCCCGCCGCACCCGTCCTGCCGCGCGGTTCGCATCCCGGCGAGCCGGGCGTGGGCGTCGACCTGCCGCCGCCGTTCGCCGCCCGCGACGAGGCCACGCGCTGGCTCTTCTCCCTGAACCGCTTCGGCATCCGGCCCGGCCTGCAGCGCATCGAGGGCCTGCTGGAGGACCTCGGCCACCCGGAGCGCGACCTGCGCACCGTCGTCGTGGCCGGCACCAACGGCAAGGGCAGCACCACCCGCATCGTGGCGACCCTGCTCCAGGCCGCGGGCCATCGCGTGGCCACCTACACCAGTCCGCATCTGCTGAACGTCTACGAGCGCATCCGGCTCGACGACCGCAGCGTCGACCCCGACGACTTCGCGCGGCGGGTGGCCGCGATCCGGCCGCTGACCGAGAAGCACGCGGCGAGCTGGTTCGAGACCCTCACGGCGCTGGCCCTGCAGATCGCCCGCGACGCGGGCGCGGAGTGGTTCTGCTGCGAGGCCGGCCTCGGCGGCCGTCTCGACGCCTCGAACGCCCTGCCGGCCGTGGCGACACTGCTGACGACCGTCGGCCTTGATCATCAGCGCATCCTGGGCGAGACCCGGGCCGAGATCGCGGCGGAGAAGCTGGGCCTGCTCAAGCGCGGCGTGCCGCTCTTCGCGGGCCTCGACGCCGAACTGCGCGGGCAGGCATTCACCGCGGCGGTGACCGCGGGCAGTCCCTGTTTTTTTCTGGATGAACTGGCGCGCTGGCCCGAAGATGGACCGCGGGACGTCACCTGGGAGCTGACCCTGCGCGATCGCGTGTACGGCGACCTGCCCGATCCGGGCACCCCGGTCATGCGTCGCAACGTGGCCCTGGCGCTGCTGGCCCTGACCGAACTGGAGGCCGCCCGCGGCGCCGCGCTCCTGCCCGGCGACGTGGCCGGGGCGCTGGGGAATCTTTTCCTGCCCGGGCGGTATCAGCGCGTGCTGCGGGCGCCGGACTGGCTCTTCGACACCGCCCACAACGCCCAGGCGCTGGGCAACGCCCTGGCCACGTTCGCGGCCGAACCATGCGCGGGACGACGGGTCGTCCTCTTCGGGGCCATGTACGACAAGGATCTGGACCTCCCCACCTCGCGGCGGCTGGCCGCCGCCGACCACGTGTTCGCGGTGCCCGTGAGCCTGCCGCGTTCGCGGACGCCGGACGAACTGCGGGCGGTGCTCGCCGGGGCCGGCATCGCCGCGGCGCCGGCCGACGCGCCCTGGTCGGCGCCGGGCGTGGTGTTCGGCGACATGGGCGCCGGGCTGACGGCCCTGGCTGCCGGACTGACGCCGGACGACCGGGTCCTCGTCACCGGCAGCTGCTTCACCGTGGCCGAGGTGCTGCACCGCCTCGGCTGGGACGACCTCGACGCGACCCGCACCGCTCTCCCGGCGGGACCGGTGCTCGCCAGGCTGGTCCCGGGTGCGGACCCGGGCCGAAAGGACTCGACGTGAGCCGCAACCTGACCCTGGGCATCGACGTGGGTGGCACCGCCATGAAGCTGGTCCTGGCCGACGCGGACGGGGCCGTCGTGCACCGGGACGAGGTGCCGACGCGGCCCCACGACCTGGTCGGGTCGCTGGCCGACGTGGCCGCCGCCATGGCCGGGCCGCTCGGCGGTGCGGGGCACCCCCGTCTCCTGGCGGTCGGTCTGGCCTGCGCCGGCATCGTCGATCCGGTCGCCGGCACGCTCGGCCGCTCGCCCAACCTGCCCGGCTGGGAGGACTCGTCGCTGGCCGACGCCCTGCGGGCCGCCTTCGGCGAGGTTCCCGGCGCCTGCGCCAACGACGTCAACGCGGCCCTGTGGGGCGAGGCCCGCCACGGGGCCGGCCGAGACTGCGCCGGCCTGGTGATGATCGCCCTGGGCACGGGCGTGGGCGGCGGCGTCATGGTCGGGGGCGAACTGGTGATCGGCGCCCACTGCGGCGCCGGCGAGATCGGCCATACGGTGCTCGACCCCGACGGCGATCCCTGCACCTGCGGCGGCCGGGGCTGCCTCGAGGCCTACGCGGGCAGCGTCGGCCTGCTGCGCCACGTGCGCGAGACGGCCACCGGCACCCTGGCGGAACTGGTCGCCCGGCGCGGCGACGACCTGACCACCGCCGACGTGGCGTCCCTCGCCGAGGCCGGCGATGCCGACGCGCGCGCGGTCTTCACCCGCGCGGGGCGGCGCCTGGGCCAGGCCGTGGGCAATCTGGTCAACATCCTCGATCCCGACCGCGTCATCATCGGCGGCGGCGTGGCGCGCGCCGGCGACCTCATCCTCGCGCCCTGCCGCGAGATCGCGCCCCGTCTCGTGCTGGCCGCCGAGGCGAAGAACGTCCCCATCGTCGCCGCCGAACTGGGCCACCTGGCCGCCGCGCGCGGCGCCGCCGCCCTCGCGCGCGATCTCGGGGCCGGCGGCTGATGAAGGGCCACGGACGGCAGCAACCGCCACGGACGGCGCCTTCTCCCGCATCCCCGCCCCGTGCCGGCCGCTCCGCCGGCCGCGCGTTCCTGGGACCCCTGCTCGCGACCGCCGCACTGCTGGTCCTGACCGCCGGGCCCGGGCTCTCCCAGGCCCCCGGCGGCGGTTCGCGCCTCCGGGCCGACCGCTTCATCGATCGTGTCATCGAGGGCGAACCCGTCTCCTGCATGTACGGCAACGTGTTCATCGACCGCGACACCACGACCGCCGCCAGCGACTCGGCCTTCTACTACCGCGACCGGGAGCTCTACGAGTTCGTCGGCCGCGTCCGGCTGACGCGCGGTCCGGCCGTCCTGACCTGCGACTGGGCCCGCTACAACCGCACCTTCGGCACGGGCGACTTCCGCGGGAACGTGCGCCTCGTCGAGGGCGAGGTCATCGGCACCGGGCGGCGGGGCGAGTCGCGCCTGGAAGGCCGCTACCTGCGCCTCATGGACGACGCCCTGCTCGTGACGCCCGACTACTCGGTGCGCGCCGACACGATCTTCCAGGACCGTGCGACCGGCCACGGCGAGGCCTTCGGCAACGTGAAGATCATGGAGCCCGGCGCGCAGAACCTCATCACGGGCCGGCACGCGGTCTTCCACGAGGGCGGCGAGGTGGCCGAGGTCGACCGCGATCCCGTGCTGGTCAGTCGCGAGCAGTCGGGCGGCGCCGTGCGCAGCGAGGCCGGCCTGATGCGCTTCTTCCGGGCCGAGGACCGGGTGGTCATGGTCGACTCGGTGCGCATCCGCCAGGGCCAGACCCTGGCCCGCGCCGACACGGCCGTGGCCTACGGACGCGAGCGGATGGTCCTGACCGGCTCGCCCAGCGTGGCCATGGGGGACCAGAGCGTCATGTACGGGGACCAGCTCGACTTCCGCTATCGCGACGGCGAGCTCCGCCAGCTCATCATCGTCGGCAACGGCCGCATGGAGGATGCCGGTCCCGACTCCCTCGCCGCCGTCTACCAGGGCCTGCCCACCATGGATGTGCTCGAGGGCGACTCGATCACGGTCGACTTCGAGAACCGCGAACTGCGCCGCTCGGTGGTCGTGGGCAACGCCCACAGCCTCTACACGCCGCGCGACCTGAGCGACGAGGTCGCCACCAACGACGTCACCGGCGACACGATCACGATCTTCTTCCGCCGGCAGAAGGTGGCCCGCGTGAAGGTGCTGGGCAACGCCGACGGCCGCTACCGCTTCGCGCGGGTGGCGGCCATGCGCGAGATGCTCGGCAAGTCGCGCCGCATGGCCGACCTGCTCGCGCGGGGACGCGAGGACAGCACCGGCGTCGTCGCCGACTCCCTCTCCGCGGAGATCGATTCGCTCGCCGGGACCATGGGGCTGCCCGTGGCGCAGATGGCCGACGGGGTGCTCGATTCGCTGCTCGCCGCGGCCCTCGATTCCCTGGCCTCGGCCGGCTACGACACCGGCCAGGCGGCCATGGACTTCCTCGCCGCGGCGCAGGAGGTCAAGTACGGCGGGCGCACCGTGACCTTCGTCATGGCCGACCGCACCATGGAGCTCGAGGACGAGGCCCATCTCGAGTATGGCACCCTGAACCTCAAGGCCGGTCACATCAAGCTCGACACCGACGACCGCGAGCTCTACGCCGACCGGGAGCCGCTCGTCGAGGACACCGACACCATCGCCGGCCGCCGCATGGGCTACAACTTCAAGCACAAGAGCGCGGCGGTGCAGGACGGGGTGACGGCCTTCGACGACTACTACTACGTGGGCGACGAGATCCGGCGCTTCGAGGACCAGACCATGAAGATCTGCGGGGGGCGCATGACCAGTTGCGACCGCGACGACCCGCACTACCACTTCTGGACCGGCAACATGAAGATGCGCCCGGGGGACAAGGTGGTCGCCCAGCCCATCGTGCTGCGTGTGGGGCACGTCCCGGTCTTCGCCCTGCCCTTCTACTACAAGAGCCTGAAGCAGGGGCGGCAGTCCGGCATCCTCTTCCCGAACTTCGACTTCGGCTGGTCGAGCCGGGAAGGGCGCTACATCCGCGACTTCGGCTACTACTGGGCCACGAACGACTACATGGACTTCCTGGTCGAGGGCGACTACAACGAGCGGCGCGAATTCGCCTACCGTCTGCAGAACCGCTACGTGAAGCGCTACGGCTTCAACGGCGGCATCGACTACGCCCGCAAGATCGGACTCGGCGACGACTCCGACACGAGCGAGTGGCAGTTCCGCTGGAACCACAACCAACCGATCCTGTGGGATGACTACAAGTTCCGCGCCGACGTGAAGATGGCCTCGACGACCCTCTCGTCCAACGACCTCAACGGGTCGCGGGCCCGCGACATCGTGAGCGGCCAGCTGTCCTCGAACGCGTATCTGAGCCGCAGCTGGAAGCTCGCCAACGCGAGCCTGAACATGAGCCGCGACGAGCGCGTCAACGCCACCGACGACGACCCCGCCACCGACAACCTGATCTACTCCATGACCCTGCCGAGCCTCTCGCTGAACTTCCGCCAGATCACCCTGGCGCCCGGCCTGCGCCGGGGCGAGGAGGGCAGCTTCGTCGGCAACACCCTGCGCAACGTCTACTTCCAGCAGGGCTACTCCTTCCGGTCGAGCCGGCAGGGCTACGAGAACCACGACACGAAGGACTACGCCGCCAGCGGCACCTGGTCGCTCGCCTACCGGCCGCCGCGTCTGGGGATCTTCAACGTCAGTTTCTCGGCCAATGCGGGCCAGACCTGGACCCGCAGCGAGGACGCCGGCACGGTCTGGTCCCCCGACGAGAACCTGCCAGCGGGCGGCTTCGCCACCGGCTACGCCGACGTGGCCGAGGACACCCGCCCGAGCCTGCGCTTCGCGACCACCGTCGGCACGGTGCTGTACGGGATCTTCCCCCTGCAGGTCGGGCGGTTGCGGGCGCTGCGCCACACGGCGCGCTTCAACACCTCGTTCAACGCGACTCCGGGTCTGGGTGACAAGCAGCGCCAGGGCACGAGCATCTCGCTGGGCTTCGACAACCGCTTCGACCTCAAGTACCTCTCGGCCGATTCGGACACCACGCTCACCGAGAAGAAGCTCGACGGCGTCATCGACTGGGGCCTGCGCACGTCCTACGATCCCGACGCCAGACCGGGCACCGAGTGGGGCGACATCTCGAGCGACCTGACGATCAAGCCGGGCGAGAGCCGCTACCTGAAGCTCAAGGTGAGCAACTCCATCGATCCGTACCTGTTCGCCCTCAAGAGCACGCGCTTCTCCTACGGGCTGAACTTCTCGGGACGGCTCGACGTGGGGCAGGTGCCCGAGCGGCAGGAGGAGCAGCGGAACGAGGCCATTGCGCGGCTCGGGGTCGACCTCGCCGCCGCGGCGCCCGACTCGGTGCCGGCCGACCCGTTCGGGGACGGGGTCGCCGTGGAGGACGCTTACGGCGACGTCGAGAACTTCGATGGCGAGAACAGCTCCTTCTACGACATGTACAACCGCCCGGGGCGGGTGGGCGGCGACGCGGCCAAGGATCCCACCGAGGGCGGACGCTTCATCCCCTTCGACGTCAGCGGCAACCTCTCCTACAACTACACCAACGCCAGCGGCGGCAGCGAGGCCCGCAAGACGGCCAGCGCCTCGGTGAACATGCGCGCGCGGCTGACGGCGAACTGGGACCTCAGCTACAACGCGAGCTTCGACCTGGCCGAAGGCAACACCATCCGGCAGCAGTACAGCCTGAATCGGGAACTCCACTGCTGGCGCTTCGAATTCAACCGCACCGTCAGCGCCACGAATTCCGAGTTCGGTTTCCGCATCTACCTCAAGTCGATCCCCGACCTCAAGTTCGCCCGCGGCCGCGACAACTTCGGCACCGTCCCCGGCGGTCTCGGCGGCGGCGTCTTCTAGAAACCGGACGCAGGGACCCGGCGAATCGCCCGCCGTGGCGGGCGATCCGGCGGCCACCCCCGGGAAAATCCCGCCACGGCGGGATTTTCCCGATATAGGTATTGACAGTTCCCGAGATGGCGCGGTTTGATGGCCGGGTCAACGAAAGGAGGTGACACAATGAACAAGACGGAACTGACCGAAGAACTGGCCAACAAGACCGGCATGAGCAAGGCCGCGGCCAAGCGCGCCGTCGATGCTCTCTTCTCCACGGCTCCGCGTGAGGGGATCATCGCCTCGGCCGTCGCCAAGGGCGACCGCGTGCAGATCACCGGCTTCGGGACCTTCGAGCGCCGCAAGCGCAAGAAGCGGACGGGACGGAACCCCCAGACGGGTGCCACCATCAACATCCCGGCGGCCAAGTACCCGGCTTTCCTCGCGGGCAAGAGCCTGAAGGATCGGGTGCAGAAGTAGAACGGTCCCGGACCGGCGGGCGCACGGCGTGCCGCCAGGGACATGCGGGGACGGCTTCCGGGCCGTCCCCGTCCTTTTTTCGGGCGACGCGGGGGCGGTTTCGGGCGAATGCTCCGGATTCGCTCCGGAATCGGTCCCGCAAGGGTCCGGAGCCGGACCCGGACCGCAACGGAGCGCCGGGGATCGGTTGCCCCGGCATCCCATAGCCGTTATACTTCACCCTGCGGAACTTTCGCGGGGCGGGCCGGTTCCTCCGGCCCGTCGGCGTCTGTCCCGGCGGACAGGCGCACATGCCCATCCAGGAAAGGTTTGGATCACATGTTGAAGTTCGGGAACCACCGGCGCGACGTGCGCTGGGTGCCGATACTGGCGGCCGTCTTCCTGCTCACGGCAGGGGCAGCGGCCCTGATGCTGGCCGACGAGGTCCGGGCGCAGTCCGGCGAGGGCGAGGTGAAGAACTGGAAGAACGTCACCCTGCTGTACACCACCGACATCAAGGGCAAGATCGAGCCCTGTGGGTGAAAGTCCAAGCAGCGTGGCGGGCTGGCCCGGAGGGCCAGCTATCTGGACAGTTTCTACGAAGAGAACGTGCCCTTCCTGATGCTGGATGCGGGCGACCTGTTCGGTCGTCGCACGAAGGACGAGCAGCACCAGACCGAGTTCCTGTGCCGCATGACCGGCGACCTGGGCTATGACGCCATCGGTCTCGGCGAATACGACCTGAACTTCGGTCTGCCGTTCCTGCGCGAGATGATCGGCAAGTACCAGCTGCCGTTCACCAATGCCAACGTGCGCGATGCGGCCGGCGAGCTGATCCTGCCGGAGTACCTGGTCGTCGAACGCAACGGTGTCCGCTACGGCATCGTCAGCGTGCTCGACCCGAGCCTGAAGATCATCACCATGACGGCGGACGAGGCCGAGTTCACGGTGGACGATCCGGTGGCGACGCTGCGGGCGCTGGTGCCGCGGGTGCGCGAGGAGGCCGACTGCATCATCCTGCTCGGCCACCTCGGCGAGAACAACACCGAGCCGGCCATCAAGGAAGTCAAGGGCATCGACATCTGCGTCGTCGGGCACACCTACCGCAGTCTGCAGACCGAGCGGGTGCTGGACGACACGGCCATGTTCGCCGCGACCCACGAGGGCCGCTACATCGGCCGGGCGAACCTCTTCATCGAGGAGGGGACCGGGCGGGTCATGGCCATCGACGTGGGCGTCACCAGCCTCGACGATGCCATTCCGGACAACGAGGAAGTGAAGGCCGCGGTCGAGAAGTACAAGGAGGAACTCGTGACCTTCAAGGAGTCCAAGCGCGCGGAATACCCGCGCAATCTCGGTTCCGAGAAGGAGGACTTCCTCGGCGAGCGGTCGTGCATGTCGTGTCACGAGGGCGCCTGGCAGGCCTACGTGGAGTCGCCGCACCGCAAGGCGTTCGCGACGATCCGCAGCAAGGGTCAGAGCAACGAGCCCGAGTGCCTGAGCTGCCACACGACGGGCTACATGTACAAGAACGGGTACAGCGACGAGGCGCCTTACAACCGCCTGGTGAACGTGCAGTGCGAGGCGTGCCACGGCTACGGGACCGAGCACGCCCGCGACGGCAAGTGGGTGGCCCAGGCGAAGGACTCGTGCGTGACCTGCCACGACGCCAAGAACAGCCCGAACTTCGACTATGCGACGTACTGGGAAAAGATCAAGCACTAGGCACCGTCGGACCCTCGTGGTCCTGCTGGTGCTGCTGAGCCTGTCGGGGGCGCGGTCGGTCCGCGCCCTCGACGTGTTCACCCTTTGGCGTCAGCCGGAGCTTCCCCTGCGCATCGCGCCCGGCGACTGGGTCGAGTACCGGGGCCAGTCCCTGGCCGGCGGCCGCCGCGAGGAGACGCTGACCCGCGTCGCCTGCCTGGCCGAGGACGGCGAAGGGCGCCTGCTGCTCGAGCTGGTGCCGCTCGAGGACGTGGACGGCGCCCTGCGGCCCGTGGCCGGCGAAGGGGTGCGGCTGGAGGTCTCCCGCGACCTGCGCGAACGCCGCGGCACCTTCGTCGACGCCATCGTCTCGGCCGTGCAGTGGCGCGGCGGCGAGGCCGTCCCCCTCGGGGCGGACGAGTTGCGCGACGATCCCCTCGTCGCGGCGTCCCTCGCTTCTGATTTCGTGCCCGATTCGGTCACTCCGCGTGACCCCACGACCCGGATCGTCCTGGGGCGCCAGTTCCTGTGCGACCAGTGGGTGATGGCCGCCGCCGACACCCAGGAGGCCCGTCTGCCGGCCGGCCTGATGCGCCAGGTCACCACCCGGGAGATCGTTGCGGCGGTCCATCCGGACATCCCCTTCCTGGGCCTGACCTACGTTTCCGAGCGGATCCGGGCCGAATCGGAGCTCGATCCGCCGTCGCGCCGGCTCAAGCCGCCGCCGCCGCGGGTTCGGGTCGACGTGCTGGAGCTGGTGGGATTCGGCACCGGGGCCCAGCCCGTCCTCGGCCCGGTCGATTGACCGCCGGCCACGCGACGTGGTATAATCATTTGATGAATTCGCATGACCTGAACCAGTTTCGGGCCGAGGCGCACGAGTACCTGCTGGGTCAACCGATGCCTCTGCCGACGCCGGCGATCGCCCGGCGTCTCTTCGGCGCGCGCCGCCACGAGATGCCCGAGACGCAGGTCGTGGTGCGGGCCCTGCTGGCGGCCGATCCGCGCTTCGTCGAGACCCACGATCACTGCTGGACGGTGCTGGGCTCGCCGCTCCTGCAGCAGAGGCTCGACGAGGCCACCTTCGCGGTGGTCGACCTCGAAACCACCGGCAGCGTGATCGGCGTCGACGAGATCATCGAGATCGGTCTGGTGCGCGTGAAGGGGGGGCGCATCCTCGACCGCTTCTCGACCCTGGTCTGGTCGGACCGCCCGATCCCGCCCTGGGTGGGGCGTTTGACGGGCATCGCCAACGACGACCTGGAAGGAGCACCCACCTTCAGCGACGTGGCGGAGGAGGTGCATGCCCTTCTCGACGGCAATGTCTTCGTGGCCCACGACATCCGTTTCGACCTGCCGTTCCTGCGCTGGGAATTCGCGCGCCGGGGCCTGGTGCGTCCGGCGGTGACGGGGCTGTGCACGCTCGAACTGTCCCGCACCCTGTGGCCCGAGCTGACGAGCCGCAGCCTGCCCGATCTGGCTCGCCGCTTCGAAGTCGCCCACGACAATCCGCACCGCGCCGCCGACGACGCCGCGGCCACCGCGGGCGTGCTGATGAAAGCGCTGTCGGTGGCGCGCGACCTCGGCTTGTCCGACCTCGGCGATCTGTTCCGGCTCGAGCCCATGGTCGCCGCCGACAACGCCGGATCCGGACCCCTCGAATCCCACGCCGCCGAGTCCTGACCCGGGAGCGCCCCGGCGCCGCCGCACGACACGACAAACTCCGTGCCAAATTCGTTAATCCATCGCCACAGGTTGACTAAGTGCCCGTCGTGTTATAGGATGCGGGTCATCACGTGTCCGGCCGTACCATCGGGTCCCTGGGTTGGGGCTTTCGGCGGGACAGACGCTAAACCGAGCCAAGGAGGAGCCAATGGCCAGCGTCAAAGAGGAAGAAATCCTGGTGCGTGACGAAAGCTTCGTGAAGTACGAACGCCTGCTGACGAAGGCGGAGACCGAAGGCCGCATCGACGGCCCCAACAAGTGCCTCGTGTGCGGAATGCGGTACATGTCGAAGGAAGACGCCGACGGCTGCTGCAAGATCAATCCCTGAGCGCCCCCACCCCTGACCGGAGCCACTGCGGTGGAACGAGGAAATGAAGTCCAGGCAATACTGTTCGGTCTGCAAGGATTGGCTCGACATGGAAGTCGTGCCGACCGGGGACGGGGACGATGACGACGGCGTCATCTGGTTCCGGTGCCCGCAGTGCCAGGGTTTCCTGCCCAAGCTGAGCGGTGCCGACCTGCAGGGAGACGAGTCCGGGGGCGGCGCCGACGACGCGGCGCAGGACAGCGGCGATGACATGACGACGCCGGCGGCGCGGGGTGGCGCGGCCGGCGGCGACCAGGATCAGGCGGCCCCTGCCGGGACGGGGGCCGCCGGCGTTTCCGGGCAGGCGACCGCCGCTGCGGAAGACGATCTGCCGTGGGACAGCCCGGCCGCCATGATGGCGGCGCGGGCCGCGGCGCGGGGCACCGGGGACGAATTCGGCGCAGTGGGAACCGACGGCCCGCGGGCGACGTTGGACGACGAGTCGGATGACGAGTCGGATGACGAAATGGACGGCGGGTCGGATGACGGGTCCGATGACGCTGCCGACGACGAGAAGGCGGCCCCCGAACCGATCCACGAGTACGCCGCCATGCTCGCCGGACTCGATCCGGAGACGGCCATGCCCTACCGGCCGTGGGAGACCTACGAGGTCGGGCAGTGCGTCCTCCATCTGGCCTGGGAGGACTGCGGTGTCGTGGTTGCCAAGGAAGACCTGCCCGGAGGCCGCAAGGTGATCAAGTGCTACTTCGAGGATGCGGGGGTCGTTCGGCTGATCGAACAGGCGCCCCGGTGAGACCGAGTCCGCGGCCCCGCGCCGGCGCCGCACTGGCCCTGGCCGTCCTGGGCCTCCTGGCGCTCGGCGGCCGACCGGCCGCGGCCCAGATGCTTCATCTCGACCCCATGCCCTTCTTCACGCCGGCCGACTCCACGAGCCGTCTGGCCCTCGTGCTCGACTTCTCGCACGCCGCCGATTCCCGTTGGGACTGGACCACCGAACGCCTCCTGATGACCATCGTGCTGCCGGCCGGCGACGACGCGACGTTCTTCCTGCGGTTGCCCCACCTGACCTTCGACACCGGCGAGACCCCGGTCCGCAGCCGTTGGCCGTGGGTGGTGGGGGAAGGCGCCGAACCGGGGTGGCCCGACGAGAAGCGCCTGTCCGGCTTCGGCAAGATCGAGGTCGGCGTGACCGGCCCCATGGTGCTGCCGCTGGTGCGGGGCGTGGACTACGGCCTCGCCCTCGGGCTCCCCTCGAGCAGCGACCGGCTCTATCCGGTCTCTTCCCAGAGCATTCCGTTCCGCATCGAGGCGCGCAAGCCGTTGGTCCTCGGCGGAGGCTGGCAGGCCGGACTGGAGGCGGGCTACCTGATGCACGGGGACAGCGGACGCGACCTGCTCGATCCGGCCGCATTCCCCAGCGGGTACCGCTTCGGTGCGACCTGCGCCTTCTACGGACGCCCCGGCTCGCGCTGGGAGCTGTTCTGGAATCTGCGCAACGAGAACGACCGCGCGTCGCAGGTCGTCGGTCTCCAGGGCTGGCTGCCCTGGACCGCCGACGGCGCGGTGGGGCTGCGCTTCGAGCACGAGCTCGCCGGCACCCTCGACCGCTACGCCGAATGGCGGGCGACGCTGTCGTGGCGGCTGGACAGTCCGGGCCGCCGTCAGGGTCGCGAGAAGGCGCGGGAAGTGGTCGACTGAGCCCGGCACGAAACGCCGTTGCAGATTGCCCGTCCTGCCTCACCGCGTCTTGCGAATGACGTTGGGCCTCCCTGGGACGGTGTTGTTCCCGCTGCTTCCCCATGATTCCCCGCCGTTTCCGAAGGCACCGCATGAGGGGTGTTGTCGACGTGTTAACTCGTTGATATCCATCGGGATCCAGTTGGAACGACCCTTGCGGGCCGGGGGGTGTGCGCGTCGGTGCGCGTGCGTTTCGCGGAGGTCGGGCCTTGTCCCACGTGCTGTTGGACGGAGAAGAGCGGAACACGGCGGCGGTGCGCTTCCTGCTGATGAAGTGGGGCGTTACCTCCGGTGCGGTCCCGTCCGCGGGGGCGACCCCGACCGTCCACGACGGCGACGCGGTGATCCTGGCCGACGCCGATGCCGCGGAGCGCATGATCGCCGCGGGCACGTTGCCCCATGGTCCAGGGGGAGCGGTGGGTCCCGCCGCCCCCCTGATCTGCATCACCGGCGGACGCCCCCTGCCCGGCGCGCCGGCCGCCTGGCTGCTGCTCGAGGCGATCGACGCCGACGGGTCCAATCTGCGGCTGGCGCTGCGCTCGTCGATCGCGCGGGCGCGGAGTCTCCGCGGCGACCCGCGGCCGGAGCCGCGACCCGAGGCGCCGCAGGACTCGTACCTGCATTTCCTGGGGCATGAACTGCGGAGCCCTCTGACGGCCATCAAGACGGCCCTCGAGGTGCTCGAGGGCGAGATGGGCGGTCTCGGTCCCGACGGCGTTCCGCCGCGGGGGCCGCTGAAGATGCTCTCCATCGCCCTGCGCAACGTGAGGCGTCTGCACCGCACCGTGGAGTGGAGCCAGGATCTGCTGGCCCGACGCGACCTGTTCGCGACGCCGCGGCCCCGGACCCTGGCCCTGGTCGAACTCACGGCCCGCCTGCAGGGTCTCGGCACCGTGCTCCTCGCTCCGGATCTCGCGGAAGCGGACATCGACGCCGACCCGGACCTGCTGGAAAGCCTGGTCACGCAGGCGGCCCGGGCCCTGGGGCTCGCCTGTCCCGATCACCCGCTGACCATCGCCATCGCGTCGGGCCCGGAATCGGCGGGACTGGACCTGCTGATCGCCGCGGCCGATGGCGCCACGCCCGTGCCCGGGGCCGTGGCCGGTCGGACCCGGCTCGTCGCGGCCCGGGAAGCCGACACCGGCGCCTGCGAGGACCTCGAGCGGCTCGCCGGCTTCCTCGTGCCCGCCGAACTCGTGAGCGCGGCGGGCGCGGAGATCGCGGTCGTCGATGTGGGCGGCCGGCCGGCGCTCGCACTCGCCCTGGCCTCGCGTCCCGTCGTCTCGCACACCGCCTGACCCGGTTTCCCCCCGATTGACAGATCGCGACGCGCCACGGAAGATGGGCGCATGGCCCCCGAGGAGGACGAGGCATGGCTGTGCCCGGACCGGGCGCGCCGGACCGACCCGCAGACGTGGAGCTGCGGCTGGCCGGCGTCGCCCACGACATCAACCAGATGCTCGCGGTCGTGACCGGCCGCGCGGGTCTGCTGCACGCCGGCGAGACCGATCCGGCGCGGCGACGGCACCTGCACGCGATCCTGCTCGCGGCGGCCGATGCGGCGGCGATGCTGCGCCGGCTCGCTCCGCACGGCGCCGAACCGGTCGCCGACGCCTGCGATCTCGCGGCCGTCGCGGCGGAGGCGCGGCTCCTGGCCTGGCCCGACCGGCACCCGAACTGGACCTGGCGGAGCCAACTCGACGATGGCTGGAGCGTGGCGGTGCCGGCCCAGGTGCTGCGCGAGGTGCTCGTGAACCTGGTGCTCAACGCGCGCGAGGCCCTGGGCGACGGCGGCACCCTCGACCTGGATGTCGTGCCGGGCGGCTCCGGGCGGCTGGTGCTGCGGGTGGCCGACGACGGACCGGGCCTGCCCGACGAAGAAGGATGCGACGTGTTCGCCCCCGGGGAGAGCGGCAGCGGCGCTCCGGGCCGGGGCATCGGTCTCGCCGCCTGCCGGCAGCTGCTGCGGCGTCACGGTGCCGATCTCCGGCGGGGAACCGGGGCCGTCGGCGCATGTTTCGAAGTGGTCCTGCCCGCGGGGACGGCCGCCGCTCCCATGTCCGACGCGCCGGTGGAGACGGAGTCGGTCGCCGGGACGGACGTCCTGGTGGTCGACGACGAGATCGTGGTGCGCGAGATGCTGCGGGACGTGCTTGCGGCCTGCGGCTGCGCGGTGCGCACGGCGCGCGACGCCGACGCCGCCCTCCTGTTCTGTGCCGAACGCCGGCCCGAGGTGGCCCTGGTGGACCGCAACCTGCCCGGCGTCGATGGACTGGAACTTGCTTCGCGCCTGCGGGCGGGCGACTCTTGCCTGGCGATCTTCCTCATGTCCGGCTGGCAGGAGGAAGGCGCGGCGCAGCCGCCGGCGTCCGCCATCGACGGCCGAGTCGCGAAACCCCTCACCCTGGAACGGATCCAGGCGGTCGTGGCCGAGGGACGACGCCTGCAGCGCGGGCGCGCCGCCGGCCCGCAATGATGTCGGGCCGGACGTGGACCGGCCACCGAGGAGAGAGCCGATGGAGCATGCACGCAGTGTGAACGAGTCCCGGCGCGATGCGCTGGTGGGCGCCGTCCTCCTGGCCGCCGTCCTGCTGGCGGCCGCCGTCGTCGCCGGCGACGGACGGGCCCAGTCCGGCGGCGACGATCCGGGTGTGGACGTGCGATTCGTCGCACTGGACACGCTGCACCTGCCGCCGGTGGGCCGCGTGGCCGGCATCACCTGGATGGGCCCCGACACCCTGGCCGTCCTGATGGACGTGGCCGACACCCTCAGCGCGAGCGGCGAGCGGGAGACGCATCTGGTCTTCCAGGACTCCCTGGGCGTGATGTTCCGCCGCGAGGACTTCAGCGGCGTGCTCGACCGGGGCTTGGCCTGGGACGGCGAGTTCCTCTACAGCAGCGGGGATGCCGATGACGGCAGTTCGATCCTGTACCGGATCGGGGTCGACTCCCTGGACGTCTGGCAGGTGGACGAGGCCTACGATCTGCCCGGACACCGGCCCTGCGACATGGCCTTCGACGGGCGCTTCGTGTGGATCGCCGACCGGGACAACGGCCGCATCGACCGCTTCGACCCCGAGGTGGAGGAAATCACCCGTTCGGCCGTGACGCCGGGATTCTCGCCGGTCGGGCTCGGCTGGGATGGGCGGAACATGTGGGTCACCGACGCCGGCACCGGCCGGATGTACCGCCTCTCCGGGAGCCGGCGCACCTGGAGCGCCACTGTCGAGACCGCGGACTTCCTGCATCGGGGGAGCGATGTGCTCCTGCTCGACGAGTCCGGGCGGGTCTGGTATCTGCCCGACGGCCGGAACATCGCCGTCCGCATACGCTTCCAGTAGTTCGACTTCCGGTATTCAACAGCGGTCCCGGCCCCCGGGACCGCTGCTGATTTCTTGACACGGAGCCCGGACAGGATTAATCTCCCATAGACGAAAACAGTTTTCATTTTCGACTCTCAAATGAGGTTTTCGCATGACGCCCAACGAAAACGCGACCAGCAGGGCTGGAGACAAGGCCCAGCACGAGGAACGGGTGCGGGAGAAGGAAGCGGCCTTCGCCGAATTCATCCAGCGCAAGGGCTTGAAGACCACGCGCCAGCGGAATACCATCGTCGCGACGTTCTTCCGCCTGAAGGGCCACATCAGTGTCGAGGAGCTGCTGAACGAGGTCAAGAAGGTGAACCCGCGCATCGGCTACGCGACCGTGTACCGGACGCTGCACCTGCTGGTGGAGAGCAATCTCGTGGAGGAACGTCGGTTCGGCGACGGCCTGGCCCGCTACGAGGGGCATTCGGACGTCGAGCACCACGACCACATGATCTGCCTCGAGTGCGGCATGATCTCGGAATTCTTCAACCCCCGGCTCGAGGCGCTCCAGGAGAAGCTCGCCGAGGAGAACAATTTCGCGATCTATCGCCACCGGCTGGAGCTGTACGGTGCCTGCAAGGACAAGGAAGCCTGCGACCGGCGGAAGAACGCGAAGGCCGCCGAAGCCCGGGGTGCCTGACGCGGCGCCCGATTCCGGGAACCTGCATGACGGGCCCTGGCTGACCATCCGCGTCGACCGGGCAGCCCTGCGCCACAACATCGGGGAGTTCCGCCGTCTGGTGGAGCCGCCCACACGGCTGATGGCCGTGGTCAAGGCGAATGCCTACGGCCACGGCCTTCTGCTTGCCGCCGAGTCCTTCCTGGCCGGAGGCGCCGACCTGCTCGGGGTGCACGCCTGGAGCGAGGCGGCGGCCCTGCGCGACGGGGGCGTGACGGCGCCGATCATCGTGCTCGGGCCGGTGTCCGGCGCCGAGGCGGCGGCCGCGGCCGCGCGCGGCGTCGAGGTGATCGTGCCGGGGCTGGACCTGCTGCGGGCGGCGGCGGCGGCGATTCCGGCCGCGGGCAGGCTGCGGATCCATCTGAAGATCGACACGGGCGTCAATCGGCAGGGGCTGCGGCCCGAGGAGTGGCCGGCGGCGCGCGAGATCCTCGCCGGCGCGCCGGGCCTGCAACTGGTCGGCGTCTCGAGCCATTTCGCCGACATCGAGGACACCACCGATCATGCCTTCGCCGAGGCGCAGATGCGGCGTTTCGAGGAGATGTCGGCGACCCTGCGGGAGCACGGCCACCCGGACGTCGCGCGCCACATGACCTGCAGCGCCGCGGCCCTCGTCTGGGACCGCACCCACGGCGACATCGCGCGCGTGGGCGTGGGGGCCTACGGCATCTGGCCCAGCCGGGAGACCCGCGTGTCCGTGCGCAGCCGCGGTCGCGAGGAGATCGACCTGCGTCCCGCGTTGACCTGGGCCGTCCGCGTCTCGCAGGTGCGCGACGTGCCCGCGGGAGAGACCGTGGGGTACGGGCGCACCTGGAAGGCCATGACCGACACGCGCGTGGCGGTGCTGCCGTTCGGCTATGCCGACGGCCTGCCGCGGGCCCTCGGCGGCCGGTCCCACGTGCTGATCCGCGGTCGTCGGGCGCCGCTCGTCGGCCGCATGTGCATGAACCTGTGCATGGTCGATGTGGGGGCCGTGCCCGGGGCGTGCGCGGGCGACGAGGCCGTGCTGCTGGGCAGGCAGGGCGAGGAAACGATCACCGCCGAGATGCTGGCCGACCACGTCGGCACCATCGCCTACGAGGTGCTGACCTGGCCGGGCGAGACCTGGACCCGCGGCGCGGATTGACAGACCAGCGTTGGGAGAACCCATGTTCGGATCCCTGAAGCAGTTCTTCGACGAGAAGCTCGCGCCGGCCGCGGCGGTCAGCGAGGAGGAGCGTCTGCAGGTGGCCACCTGCGCGCTGCTGCTCGAGGTCGCCCATGCCGACGACGACTACAGCGAGGACGAGGTGCAGACGGTCATGGCGGTGGTGGGCCGGCGCTTCGGGCTGTCCGCCGCGGAAACCTCCGGGCTGCTGGCCGTTGCCGACGAGGAACGGCGGCGCAGCGGCGACCTCTACCAGTTCGCCCGCCTCGTCAACGACAGCTACACGCGGGAGCGGAAACTCGCCATCGTGGAGCTGCTGTGGCGGGTCGTCTACAGCGACGGCGTGCTCGAGTCCCACGAGGACGCCCTCATGCACAAGCTGGGCACCCTGCTCGGCGTGCGCCTCGACGAATTGATGGCCCTCAAGGTGCAGGTCAAGCGCGACCTCGGCCTGTAGCCGCCGGGTGTACCGGGCGGAGGCTCGGGTGTCCCTCCAGGTACGGGTTCGGGCCGCCGCTGCGGGCGGCCGGGCGGTCGCGATCATCTCAACTCCCTGTCGATATGTGATTTGCGGATGCGGCGAAATCGTGGCATCGCGTCTGCATGGGCCCGGCGGACGACAGACCCCACCCATGTCCCAGGGGCAGACCACCAATCCCACGAGGAGGGAACCACGATGATGCACCACCCGACCCGTCCGGCCCTGATCCTGGCCGCCGCCCTGCTGGCGCTCGGCCTGCTGGCCGGCTGCAGCGACGACGCGGCCGACCCCGCCGTCTCCGCCGCCGGCGGCGACGACTACGCGGCCCTGGACTTCAGCGACCCCTACGGCGGCCTGACGGCCAGCGACGAACAGGAGGCCTTCGCCGACGAGGCGTTGCTGGCCATGTCCCTCGCGGGCGAGGGCGAGGAGATCGCCGATCCCGTCGCCGACGATCCGGCCGTGCGCGAGATGCTGCGCCGCGGCGAGATGGCGCCCGATCCGGCCGACACGACCCGGCCCCGCTTCACCTTCGTGCACCTGCGCTGGGGCATGCTGCGCGACATGATGGACACCCTCGCCGTGGAGCCTCCGTGCGAGGTGACCGACTGGACGGGCTCGTTCCATGTCGATCGCGGCGTGCTGCTGGTGCGGCGGGTGATCCGCTTCGAGCGCCCCCTCGACCACATCATCTTCCCGCGCCTGGATCCGATGACCGTGGGCGTCGTGTCCCACACGGCCTGCGGCTTCGACGGCGTGGTGCTGCAGATCGGCGAGCGTCCGGACGATGATCCGTCCCTCGACCCCAACGTGCTGCACATCGCGCTCGGCGACTTCGTCCTGGACCTTCCCGTGGCCGATCTCGTCGGGCTCGAAGAGGTCTACGAGGTGGGCGGGAACATGGTCGCCGTGGCCGGCTTCGGGCTGCAGGACATCGCCTTCTGCCCGAAGGGATTCCTGGACGGCATGTGGCGGCGTCTGCCCGCCGACCGGCCGGACAGCCTCGCGGCGGCGGACGGGACCCAGTACGGCGTGTTCGCCGGGCTGTGGCGCGAGCTGGACGGGCGCCTGCACGGCCATCTGCGCGGCGGCTACGGCATCGACGCCGAAGGCAACCGGGTCCTGGTGGGCAAGTACATCGGCCCGCGCGGCCACTTCCGCGGCCTGTTCCGCGGCACCTGGACGCCCGGTGCGACCGACGACGGACTGGCCGGCTTCGAGGCGCATTGGGTGAACGCGGCGGGCACCGTGGAGGGCCTGCTCGGCGGCGAGGCCTTCGCGGTCGAGGACACGCCCGGCGGATTCTTCACCGGACGCTGGACGACGTTGTGCGACGAGGAGGCGGAGGACGCGGTGCGGTAGCCGTTCCACCGGCGTCAGCCTGGCCGACGGCCCTCCCGCCTCCGGGCGGGGGGGCCGTTTTTCGGCTGGGGACGGGTTCAGGCGCCGTCGGGGCGGCGGCTCTCGCTGTCGCCGACGGCGGCCCAGGCCCCGTAGAGCGCCAGGAGGATCACCGCGGCCACGACGATGAGGGAGCCCTGCGAATACCAGCTGTCGAGGTCGACGGGGCGCGCGGCCCAGGCCCAGCCCAGCACGATGCGTTGGAGCATCATGGCCACGAAGCCCCACCGGAGCAGCACGGCGAGGGAGATGGCCGAGTTGACCAGCCCGAAGGCCACCGCCTTGGCGTCGCCCGGACCCGAGAGCAGGGTCCACACGGCGAGGGTGAGCACGATGGCGATCACGGGCCGCTTGACCAGCGCGCGGATCAGCACCAGCGCCATGATGTGGATGAAGAAGTACCCGATGAGCAGCGCCTGGTTGAAGACCGTCGACAGGGCCAGGCGCTGGCCCAGCAGCAGGTCCGCGTCGAAGCCGGCCAGGGGGAAGGGGCCGCCGGTGAGATGGGGCAGGACGCTCCAGCGCAGGGGGCCCCCGATGAGGAAGGCGACGCCCGCGGCGATCAGGCCGACCAGGATCGACTGGCCGATGAGGGGGTCGCGGCGCGGGATGCGGGGCTGGCTGAACAGGCGGCTCGAGGAGACGAACATGGTGGGCCAGATGCGCCGGCCCATGGGCTCGGCGGCTCCGTACAGGGCGAAGGCGATGGCTCCGGTGAAGGTGGCGCCCACGAAAATGGGCCAGAACTCGTCGGCCCACAGGGGCGTGAAGAAGGTGTGCGAGCCGAGCGCCTCGCCCAGCACGAAGAGCACGAAGACCATGACCGCGAAGCGCACGGCGCCCCGTTTGTCGATGCGCCGCTGGGCCGCGTTGCGGTTGCTGGCCCGGCCGGCCCCATACACGATCAGCAGGATGAGCAGAGGCTGGGCCACGCCGAAGATCAGGTGGCTCGTGCCGAACTCCTGCCGCACGGGCGGTGTCGTGAGGGACGCGAGCCCCTCCTCGGTGGCGACGTTGAACAGGACGGGGCGGCCCTCGCTCGCGCCGGCCTCGACCCGCAGCTCGATCTCCGGCTGTTCGATGCGGGTGCCGAGCCAGGCGCGGCGCACGTCGGGCGCCATGAAGCGCTGGTATCGCGGCATGGTGGGGCGGAAGCGGGCGGTGTCCAGGTCGGCCGCCGCGAACAGGACGTTCCAGTCGGGCTCGCTCGGGCCCTCTGTGGCGAAGCGGCGGGGCATGACCTCGAGTCGCCGCAGGCGGCCCGCGAGGTCGAGCACGACGATGATCTCCCCGGACCGGGTGGGGGGGGGATTGGTGAGATCGACCTGGCCCCGCACCAGGATGGGGCCGTTGGGCGGGCTGGGCACGATGATCTCGGGCGACTGCCGGTACCACAGGCTGGCGGCATCGGGACGCTCGCGCAGGGCCTGCCAGCGGGACGTGGTCGAGTCGGCGGCGCCCACCTCACGCAGCACGTCGTTCCAGGTGATCAGGCCCCAGGCCCGGTCGACGGGATCGCGGTAGACGTCCTCGTCGTAGCCGGCCGCCGCGATGACCTCGCGCGCCCGATCGATGAGCACCTCGGGGCGCTTGTCGAGGGGCAGGACGGCCAGCGACGAGAGCCGGGCGGCCCAGTGGGTGCCGCCGATGAAGAGGGCGACGGCGATGGCGGCCAGGAGCAGGGCCCGGGCGGGCGGCAGGCCCTTGCGGCGGCCGGCTTCGGCCATGAGCTCGGGCGAGGGCGTCT
>JAGRNP010000005.1 GCA_020440705.1 bacterium
CGGCGCGATCGAGCAGCGGCGGCTCCACCGCGAGGCCGCCGGCGTCGGGCCGCCCAGCGGCCGCACCGCTGTTGGGACAGCCGGGGGTGGCGCCCGCGGCGGCGGTGCAGGGCGCCCAGGCCTCCGCGCCGGGATTGACCGGCTCCGGCGAGGTCCGCTCGAGGCTGCGGCCGGTCTCCGTCTCCGGGAATCCGCCACCGCCCCAGGTCACGGCGTCCAGCACGACCCCCCGGGGATCGCACAGCAGCAGACGGTCGGCGTAGGGGCGGCCCGCCGGCGGCGTGTTGTTCAACGACGGCCAGCCGGACACGGCCACCACCACCGCCGCGGGCGCCCCGGCCGCGCACCCCGCCGCGCCGCTCGCGGCGTTTTCCCGCCACCAGCGCCGCAGACCGGTCGAATCCGCGGCCAGCACCGCCAGCCCGCCGGGTGCCAGGGGACGCGGCGGCAGCTCCGCCCGTCCCCCGTCGGCATCGGCCAGGACGTAGCCGGCCAGGTCGAGGGGGTCCGGCCCGTCCCAGAGCACCTCGACCCACTCGCCCTGCCCCGCCCCCGGCGCCGGCAGGACTTCGTTCAACCGCAGGGCGGCCGCCCCCACCTGCACGGTGCCCACGTCGACCCGCACGGTGTCGCCGCCCGCGGCCGGCACCGCCAGCACGAGAGGCAGCGCCCCCCGCAGACGGGGACGCAGGACGAAGGCCAGTTGCCGCTCGTCCCCGGGACGGGCCCCGTCCCACCAGGCGGTCGCCCGCCCCTCCGGCCAGGCCAGGACGCACGGTCCCGCGGGCCACATCTCCGTGCCGCCGTGGACCACGCGCACCGCCACGCGCAGCACGTCGCCGGGCCGGGCGAGGACCGGCGGCTCGTGCTCGGCCGCCGTCAGGGTGAGGGTGAAGGGATGGAAGTTCGGCCGCCCGGGCGTGGGCACGGCGAGGACCAGGTCGGCGGCGTTGTCGTCGGTGTCGCGCCCGTCCGGACGGCGGGCCAGGGCCAGGCCGGCCCCGGTGCCCGCGGGATGCCCCTCGAAGAGCGCAGGATCGTCCAGGGGCCCGTAGCCGAGCAGATCCAGGGTGAGGTCGCCCCGCACGAGACGGACCGCGTCCGGGCCGTTCTGGAGCCCCAGATCGACCTCCGCGTCGACCGGTTCGGACCCCGCCCAGGGGCGGTCGCCCAGCAGGAAGCGCCCCCCGGCCGGCACCACCAGGCCGTCCGGGGCGGTCCAGCGCACCAGCCACACCGGCCCGTCGGCGCCGTTGGCGAACTCGAGCCGCACGCCGTCGAGGGCGAGGGGATCGGGCCCCGGGTTGAGCAGTTCGACGAACTCCCGGCCGTCGTCGGCACCGGACGGATCCGGCAGGACCTCGTTGAGGACGAAGTCCCGGGCCGTCGCCCGCGGGGACGCGGACGCGGTCAGCACGCCGACGACGAACGGCAGCAGCAGGCGGGTGAGAAGGCGCGTCTCCGCGCGCCCGGGGCATCCCGGCACAGGGCCCATGGCGGGCCTGCCTTTCCGGGAGGAATCAGCGGGTCGGTCGCGAACGAGAGCTAGAGCAGGCCGTGGCGGCGGCGCAGGAACCACTCGCAGCCGAGCAGCACCGTGACGAGGACGAGCAGGGGCCAGCCGAGCCGGATGTCCAGCCGCCGTCGCTGGACGACCTCGTCTCCGGTCCAGGCCACCGCGGCGAGGTCGTCGATCAGGCGCCGCACCTCGGCCGGATCGCCGGCGTCGTAGAAGGCGCCGTCGCCCCGGGCCGCCAGCTGCACGAGCCGCCGCCGGTCCATGCGCACCTGCGTCTCCTCGACGCTGTGGGCGGCCACGATCAGGTCTTCCTCCGGGCCCAGCACGGGCGGGTCGCCGGCGCCCTGCAGCTGCACCGCGTAGCGGCCCGGCGCCAGGGGCGGCAGCTCCACCTCGGACAGCCCGGGCCGCTCGGCCGACGGCCGCATGGCGAAGCTCTGCTCGCCGGTCGTGTCGGCCCCGGCACCGGACGGCCCGCCCGCAGCGCCGTCGGATGCATCCCCACGCGTCCTGAGGATGACGTTCAGGGCGCGGTCCCGCACGGGCTGCCCCCGCATGTCCCGCCACTGGGCGCCGAGCCGGATCGGCTCGCCCGCCTGGAAGAAGCTCTGGCGCCCGGTGAACACCAGGCCGGACTCGTCGAGGCCGGACGCGCTCCACACGAGCAGGTTGCGCAGCAGGCGGCGGCCCGCGTGCCGGGCGTCGTCGCCGTCGGTCCGGCGGGCGCTCTCCCAGAAGGCCAGCTCCCACAGGTGCCGGCCACCGAACCACCCCACGCGGCCCTGGCCGCGCGCGGCCACCACCAGGACCGGCTGCCGCCGCTGCTCGCCGCCGACCGCCCCGCGCGGACCGCTGCTCAGCAGCACCTCCGCCCCCGCCCGCGGCGCGACCAGCCCCACCTCGGCCAGGGGCGGCAGCTCGCGCAGCCCGACGCCCCCTTCGGCGTCGCTGCGCAGTTCGACCCCGGCCAGCAGCGGATGCCCCGCCCCGCCGGCGGCCACGTCCAGGAACTGCGGCCCCGGTGCCCAGCGCCAGGTGGCCACGTCCACCGGCAGGATCTCGGCGAGGGTCGCCGGCGGCGGGAAACCCTGGGGCGCACCGCCGGGACCGGACTCGCCGCCGGCCAGGACCAGCAGCCCGAGTCCCGCCTCCACCGCCTCGCCCAGCTCGGTCCAGTCGACGGCCGCCACCAGGCCGGTCCAGCCCATGAGCACCACCGCGTCCCAGTCCCGCCAGCCGGCCGCGTCCACGGGGGGCACCCAGGCCGTCAGGCTGTCGGCAAGAACCAGGCCGCGCGGCGAAGGACGCACCACCGTCAGGGCCAGGCGCTGCTCGGCGGCGGCAGCCTGGGCCAGGAAGCGCACGTCCCACGAGGGTCGCCCCGTCAGCAGCAGCACCCGCGCCCGCTCCTGCCGCACGTTGATGGCGAGCGACGCCCGGTTGTTGGCGGGGAAACGCTCGTTGTCCAGGACGTCGACTTCCAGATCGTAGGCCTGCAGTCCCGGTCGGTCCGGCCGGAAGGCCAGCTCGAGATTCACCAGTTTCTGGTCGATGGTCAGCGTCGTGTCGGCCACGACCCCGTCCGGGCCCACCAGCCGCGCGCTCAGGCGCCGGGCCGCCTTGGCGGCGTTCCCGTCCAGATAGCGGTGGTCGACCACGAACTCCACCACCACCTCGTCCCCGGCGTAGGCGGTGTCGGGATAGCGCAGTTCCTTGAGGATGCGGTCCGGCGGACCCGCCGCATCGCCGACGCCGACGACGAACAGCGCGCCCGGCGCCGCCCGCCCCGCCGCCTTGCCCTGGGCCGCGGCCACCGTCTCCTGCCCGTCGCTGATGACGACTGTCGCCCGCACCGGCCGGCCGGCCAGGCGGTCGGCGGCCTGGCTGCGCAGCCCGGCCAGATCGGTGCCATGGGACGTGGGCGGGGCCACGACCGGATCCTGCAGCCCGAAGGAGACGAGCGGTCCGAGCCCGTTGCCCCGCAGCACCACCGGCGCGACCCGCCGCCCGTCCGCGTCGAGGGCCGCCGTGACCGCCTCGGCCACCGCCAGGGCCCGCTCCCAGCGGCCGCCCGCCGAATCGGGCCCGGCATCGGCGATGGCCATGCTGCCCGAGTCCTCCAGCAGCAGCGCCACCTCGGCCGGACGCGCCCGCACCAGCAGGCGCGAGAGGACCGGTCCGGCCAGGGCGATGATCAGGAGCACGAACACCGCCGCCCGCAGCTGGGTCAGCGTGCGCCGCAGCCCCGCCGCCGGCGCCGGCCGCGTCTGGCGGTAGGCGCGGACGGTCCAAAGGACGGCCCCTGCCGCTCCGACGAGCAGCAGGGGCCACATCCAGACCGGTGTCGACCAGTGGACGTTCACCGGCACCTACTTTCCGGCGTCCATCTTCTCCTGGACCACGACCTGGGCCGCCGCCAGCCGGGCGATGGGCACCCGGAACGGCGAGCAGCTGACGTAGTCGAGGCCCACCTTGTGGCAGAAGGCGACCGAACTGGGGTCGCCCCCGTGCTCGCCGCAGATGCCCAGGTGGATGTCCTTGTTGGTGGCGCGACCCTTCTGCGCCGCCATCTCGACCAGCTGGCCCACGCCGGTCTGGTCGAGCTGCTGGAACGGGTCGCTGGGCAGGATGCCCTTGCGCACGTAGTCCGGCAGGAACACCCCGGCGTCGTCGCGGCTGTAGCCGAACGTCATCTGGGTCAGGTCGTTGGTGCCGAAGCTGAAGAAGTCGGCGACCTCGGCCATCTGGTCGGCCAGCAGGGCCGCCCGCGGGATCTCGATCATGGTGCCGACCAGGTAGTCGACCTTCATGTCCTGGGCGACCATGACCTTCTCCGCCACCTCGATCGTCAGCTCGCGCAGGTCAGACAGCTCGCGCCGCGTGCCCGTCAGCGGGATCATGATCTCCGGCCGGACGTCGACGCCGTCCCGCTTCACGTCGCACGCCGCGCCGATGATCGCGGCGACCTGCATCTCGCAGATCTCCGGGTAGGTCAGGCTCAGGCGGCAGCCGCGGTGACCGAGCATGGGGTTCAGCTCGTGCAGCGAGTCG
Organism: bacterium; assembly: GCA_020440705.1. Lineage (NCBI taxonomy): Bacteria > bacterium. The sequence continues at coordinate 4,571 of JAGRNP010000005.1, forward strand.
ATCTTGCGCTCGAGCATCTCCAGCGAGACGCCCATCTCCTTCGCGAGGGCCTCGACGTCGGCCTTCTCCTGCGGCAGGAACTCGTGCAGCGGCGGATCGAGCAGGCGGATCGTGACCGGCAGGCCCTCCATCGCCCGGAAGATGCCGTCGAAGTCCTCCTGCTGCATGGGCAGCAGCTTGTCCAGGGCCTTGCGGCGCGCGGGCTCGCCCTCGGCCAGGATCATCTCGCGCATCTTCATGATGCGCTCCTCGCCGAAGAACATGTGCTCGGTGCGGCACAGGCCGATGCCCTGGGCGCCGAACTCGCGGGCCTGGCGGGCGTCGTGCGGGGTGTCGGCGTTGGTGCGGACCTTCAGGCGCCGCGTCGCGTCGGCCCAGCCCATGACCTTGGCCAGGTTCGGGTCGTCCAGATGGGGCGGCACGAGCGCCGGCGCGCCCGCGATCACGGCGCCGGTGGTGCCGTTGATGGTGACCAGGTCGCCCGCCTTGAAGGTCTGGCCGCCGATGGTCATGACGCCCTTGGCGCTGTCCACGAAGAGCTCGCCGCAGCCGGCGACGCAGGGCTTGCCCATGCCGCGGGCCACCACGGCCGCGTGGCTGGTCATGCCGCCGCGGCTGGTCAGGATGCCCTGGGCCACGTTCATGCCGGCGATGTCCTCGGGGCTAGTCTCGCGCCGCACCAGCAGCACCTTCTTGCCCGTGGCCGCCACCTCGACGGCGGCCTCGGCGCTGAAGACGACCTCGCCCTGGGCCGCGCCCGGGCTCGCGGGCAGGCCCGTGCCCAGCACGGTCAGCTCGGCGTCGGGGTCGATCTGGTCGTGCAGGAGCTGGTCCAGATGGTCCGGCTCGACCAGCAGCAGCGCCTCGTCGCTGGTGACCAGGCCCTCGGCCTCCAGTTCGGCGGCGATGCGGATGGCGGCGACGCCGGTCCGCTTGCCGTTCCGGGTCTGGAGCATCCACAGCCGGCCGTCCTGGATCGTGAATTCGATGTCCTGCATGTTCTTGTAGTGGCCCTCGAGGCGGGCCCGGATCTCGCGCAGGGCCTGGTACGACTCGGGCATGACCTCTTCGAGGGTCGGCAGGTCCTTGGCCTCGTTGCCGGCCGGCAGCATCTCGCGACCGGCCTTGTTCAGCTGCTGGGGCGTGCGGATGCCGGCCACCACGTCCTCGCCCTGGGCGTTGACCAGGAACTCGCCGTAGAAGTGGTTCTCCCCGGTCGACGGGTCGCGCGTGAAGGCGACGCCGGTGGCCGAACTGTCGCCCAGGTTGCCGAAGACCATGGCCTGGACGTTGACCGCCGTGCCCCAGTCGTGGGGAATGCGGTTGATGGTGCGGTAGTCGATGGCGCGCTGCACGTTCCACGAGCGGAACACGGCGGCGATGCCGCCCCACAGCTGCTCGAAGGGATCGTCGGGGAAGTCCTGGCCGGTGGCGGTCTTGACGATGCCCTTGAAGGTGGCGATGAGCTCCTTCAGGTCGTCGACGCTCAGTTCGGTGTCCAGCTTGACGCCGCGGGCGGCCTTGATCTCGTCGATGGCGTGCTCGAACTTCTCGCCCTCGACGCCCATCACCACGTCGCCGTACATCTGGACCAGGCGGCGGTAGCTGTCGTAGGCGAAGCGGGGGTTGCCGCTCTTCTCGGCCAGGCCGGCGACGGCCTCGTCGTTCAGGCCGAGGTTCAGCACGGTGTCCATCATGCCGGGCATGGACACCCGGGCGCCGGAGCGGACGGAGAACAGCAGCGGGTCGCTCGCGTCGGCGAAGGTCTTGCCCATGACCTTCTCCACCTTGGCGAGGGCCTCCTTGACGTCGGCCTTCAGGGCGTCGGACAGGGCGCGGGTCTTCTGGTACTCGATGCACTGCTCGGTCGTGACCGTGAATCCGGGCGGCACCGGCACCCCGAGGCTCACCATCTCGGCGAGGTTCGCACCCTTGCCGCCCAGCAGGTTCTTCATGCCGGCATGGCCGTCGGCCTGCCCGTCACCAAAGAAAAAGACCCTCTTGCCGCTCATGACGTCTCCATCGGTCGAAGTCCAGGAATGCCCCGTGAGCCGGGGGCGTGGCGAAATTTCCACAGAGTGGAAGTAATGACAACCCGAGTTGTCCGTCAAACAAAAAACAAGCTAAAAAAACGGGCCCGATTCGGCGAATCGGACCCGATTTTCATTCTCTGTGCGCAGCCGCGGCTCCGGCCGCCGGCAGGCTCCCGCAACCTACCGGATGACGACGATGCGCCCCCAGTGGTCGTCGCGCGCCGGCATCTCGACCTTGTAGAGGTACACGCCCGCCGAGATCTCCGCCCCGTCGCGGTTGACCGTGTTCCAGTAGATCTGCCCGCCGGTCTGGTTGTCCGGACCGAGGTTGATCACGTCGTCGCCCGCCGTGGTGAAGACGCGCACCCGCGAGCCCTCGGGCAGGTTGGTGAAGACCACCAGGCTGCCCTCGCCCCGCGGCACGCCGGCGCCGAGACGCACCGGGTTCGGATACGCGTACACCTCTTCGCCCCACACGTCCGGCGTCACCGGCTCGTTCACGTCGAAGCGCGTCGAGTTGCCTTCGCCGACGAAGGGCGAGAGTTCGTCCCCGGCCCAGCGCGGCGAGAAGAACATCTCGTTGGTGTTGCTCTGGGGCGTCGACAGGGCGGTGTTCCCGTAGTCGAAGGCCGTCACGGCGTAGTAGTACGAGAAGCCGTTGTACACCTCGTCGTCGAAGAAGCGCAGGGTGTCCGGATCGCTCAGGTCGAAGCAGGCCGCGCGCTTGGCGGCGAAGCACTGGGGAATGATCTCCAGGCTGTTGTCGCCGCAATAGCCCTCGTAGCAGTCCTCGGGATTGACCCGGTCGAACAGCCCGACGAGGGTCATGTTCCGTCGGTCGTGGGACGACGAGCGCCACACCGCCCAGCCCTGGAAGGTCTGGGCCACCAGCCGGAAGGTGTCGTTGCGGTTGACCTCGCCCCCGCCGGCGAAGGAGATGCGCAGGCCCAGGTCGAGCCCCCGCAGCTCCGTCGAGGTCGCGGTGCTGTAGGTGTCCTTGAGTTCGAGGACCGTGCCGCCCTCGTAGATGCCTCCGCCGTAGGAGGCCTGCGTGAAGGTGCGGTCGGCCGCGCGCGAGGGCGCCAGCGCGACGCTCGCCGCCAGCAGGGGCTGCTCGGCGTACAGCTGCCAGCTCGCACCCGAGTCGGTCGACTGCAGAAGGCCCCACTTGTCTTCCATCACCAGCATCTCGCCCGGCGCGCCCGGACGCCGGATCATGCTGAAATTGCCCAGGGACGCCAGGTTGGTCGGCTGCAGACCCGGCTCCGTGGCGACCAGGCTCCAGGTGGCGCCGCTGTCGGTGGTGCGGAAGAGGCCCTTCTGGGACACCGCCATCACCAGCACCTGCGGATTCACGTCGTCGACGAGGACCTCACGCGCCGAGTACACCCAGGCGCCCGGGTTTTCCGGGTCCGAGACGAGCAGGTCGCCGTAGAGGTCGGTCCAGTCCTGGCCGCCGTTGGTGGTCAGGTAGACGCCGTGGAAGGCCAGCGCCGCCGCGATGCGGTCCGGGTCGGCCGGATCGACCGAGAAATCGTTCACCACGCCCATGCCGTAGGTCCGGTTGACCTCGGGCACGTCGAGGTTGTCGGGCACCTCGAGCACCGACCGGGTGAAGGACGCGCCGCCGTCGTCGGAGAGGAACACGCCCCAGTTGGGCATGGCCACCAGCAGACGCGACGATTCCCAGTTCAGGGCCGAGACGCGGTAGGTCGTGACGGGCGTGGCGGCGGGATCGAGTTCCGACGTCCACTGGGTGAAGGTCTGGCCGCCGTCGGTGGTGACGAAGAGGCCGCCGGTCGCCGTGCCCACCGCGAAGGAGTCGTTGTCGCCCGGGGCGACGGCGATCTTGGTCACGACGCGCCGGGTCCCCAGCACGTCGCTGCCCACCTGGCTCCAGTTGGTGCCGTTGTACACGTAGACGCCGCTCGGATTGCCGTCGAGGGTGGTGCCGCGGGTGAAGGCCGCGACCATGAACTCGCCCGTCCCCCGGTCGAGGGCCACGGTGTTCGTGCGCAGCCAGGTCATCGGCAGGCCGTTGTTGACCTGCGCCCAGCCGCCGAGCGGATCGTTGCGCCAGATGCCGCCGTTGTTGGAGATGTTGATCTGGCCGCCGATGGTGCCGTTGGTCGCCGGCCCCTCGTTCTGCCACTGGATGGTGATGCTGGTCGCGTTCGGGGCGCCGACGAGGCCCGAATCGGCCGTCGTGAACTTGAACACGCGGTCGACGCGGTCGCCGAAGCCGCCGTCGACGGACACGTCGAAGTCGAGGGTGTCGTTGCCGGAGAGGCTGTAGCAGGTGGCCTGGTCGAGGTTCAGGTTCGGCCAGCTGATCGTCAGGCCCTGCTTGCCGGTCGTCTCGAGGCGCAGGTCGACCGACGCGGGAGAGATCAGGTAAAGCGAGTCCGCGGCGCAGACCTCCGGCGGGGTCTGGGCCTCCGCCGACCCCGCCCCCAGCATGGTCAGGGCCACGGCCGCGACCGCTCCCGTCCGGAAAGCTGCGGATTTCACGCTTCCGAGGTTCATTCAAGCCTGCCTTTCGCGAGTCTTGTCGCCGTCCCGGCCGATCGGAGCGGCCGGGACGCGGTGCCGTCGTCGTGCGCGGCCTACTGGTTGATCTGCAGACCGAAGTACTGCAACACCCACCGGATCGCCTTGCGGCTCTCCTCGTGGTCGAATCGGTACGGGTCGAAGCCCCAGAAGACGTCGGCCTTCTGGTTCGGCTTGTCCTGGATCATCTTGTAGGACATGTAGCCGAACACGCGGCCGTTGGTCTTGGCCGTGCCGTAGATCTGGCCGCCGTACGGATCGAGCGCCAGCGGACCGCAGTCGTCGGCGATCTCCGCGTCGGTCCAGCGGCTCGAGGGCCAGTCGGTCTCGCCCCGCGACCAGCGGTACTCCCGGATGTAGTCGAACCGGGCGATGCCACGGAACATGGGCTGCACGCACAGGCCGTTCGGGCTGAAGTCCGGATCGCATTCCTGCGGCACGATCGGCGTGCTCCGCGAGGTGATGTTGGCGTCGATGAACTCGTCGCGGTTGAACGGGAACGCCGTGCCGAAGAGCTTCATGGTGTCGGCCGCCGCATCGACGTAGTCGTGCCAGTCGATCTGCGGCTCGGTCCAGATGGTGTCGGCCACCACGCCGGGGCCGATCAGGTGGTACTCCTGGAAGGCCGGATCGAGCACGAGCCCCTTCAGGCCGACGCACTCGGGCGTGCGGTCGAAGCGGGTCACGTTCTGGCGGTTGTAGATGTACTTGGTCGCCGGCGCCGTCCAGTCGAGGGCGGCGATGCCCGCGGTGGAGTACGGGTACTGCAGGGGCCCGCGCAGGACCCGCGTGCCGTCGGGCCGCTCGTTGGTGCCGAAGCCCACCACGAAGGACTGGCCGTTGAGCTGGAACGTCTCCTCGCGCGTGTTGAACACGATGGGCGTCATGTAGTTGGGCAGGCCCTCGAGGTACGACTCCATGGACGACTGGCCCACGTAGAAGAGGTTGCCGCCGCGCTGCTGGTACGGCGTCATCCAGACGTACCGGTCCCGTCCGCTGATCGGCCGCATGCCGGAGTCCGGGTCGATGAACATGCGCTGGGCCGTGTCGTTGAACTCGGCGTAGCAGAGGACGGTCTTGTAGCCCACGAGGTCGGAGAACTTGACCTCGTCGGTGTGGTCGCGCCAGTCGCGCTCCCAGTTCAGGCCCTCCACGCCGCCGGTGCCGGCCTCCAGGAAGCGCCACCAGGGGTTCCGGTACGACTCGTCGTTGCGCGGGGCGCCGTTCTGGTCGGGCCAGTTCTGCACCAGGCGGTCGACGGTCGCGTCGATGACCATCAGGTTCTGCTGGAACGCCGGGTCGACGAAGGGCACCACGCGCAGGGTCCGCGTCGAGACCGTCACCTGGCCCGAGTCGTCGACGACCCGCACCGTGAAGGTGTGCAGACCTTCCTGGAACGAGCGCTCCTCGGCGAAGCGGTTCTGCTCGGACGTGCCCGGCGGCACCGCCCAGCCCGGATCGTTGGGATCGTTCACCGAGATGAGGTCCCAGCCGTGCCGGTAGGAGGCGATGCGCCCGTTGTAGGCCTCTGCCGAGGCCGACCACGAGAAGTTCAGCGGCTGCCCGCCGGCGATCTCCTTGGGCAAAGTCTCGGTCGACTGGCTGGTGCCGAGGAAGGGCTCGGACAGGGTCACGATCGGCCGGTAGAAGTTGGCGAAGATCTTGACGTGGGCGACTTCCTGCTGGTACCCCAGCCCCACGCTGCGGGCGCCGGCGGTGTCCTGCACCTGCACGGCGAAGAGGAAGTACTCGCCGTTGGGCTGGTTGTCGAAGGCCACGCGCCGGTCCTCGTCCAGCGGCGCGTAGGGAATCCAGTCCGACCACTCCGGATCGTCGAAGCTCAGGACCTCGTCGTAGTAGAGGTTGTACTCGTTCCGCGTGCGGATGGCGTTGCCGGCGTCGTTGATGGCCGGCTTCCAGACGAAGCGGGCCTGGGTCGGCACGCGCAGGTCGAAGTCCGGATCGCGGCCCGACCAGCTCATGTTCACCGTCGGCGGCACGTTCATGAAGCCCTGGCTGTTGAGGTTCGGGTACACGGCCCGGGCCACCGGCACGAGGGTCGTCGCGGTGAACGACATCATGGCCGGCGTCGGATCGACGGCCCCGCGGTCGTCCATGGCCCGCACGAAGATCGTGTGGGAGCGGAAGCTCCGCGGCGAGGTCGTGTCGCCGGGGAAGCCCGACTGGTCGGCCAGCACGAGGAACGTGGAGTCGTTGGCCGTGGTGAAGTTCCACGGATGCAGCACGGCCCCCGTCAGGGGGTCGACCGTCAGCGTGTCGCGGGGGCTGATCCCGTCGACGCCGTTGTCGCTGATCTTCCACTGGTAACCGACGATCCGGCCGTCCGGGTCCGAGCCCGTCCAGTTGAACTGGACCGCGAAACTCGCCTCCAGCAGCGTCGGCGGCTGACCGGTGATCCGGGTGTCCGGCCGCGCGTTGGGGATCTTCGATCCACCGAGCTCGGTGTCCACCGAGCACCCCGCGGCGACGACCACCAGGGCCAGCGCCAGCACCATCGCAATGTTCCGCCTGATCATTGAGTCACTCCTCGGTCCTCAGGTCACCATGAAGTGGAAGCCTAGGGCATCTCGCACGTGTACGTGCCGGTTCCGTAGTCGATCACGAGCCGGAAGTCCATGGAAATGGGCTCCGCCAGCGGATGACTCGACATCGCCCCCCGCGAAAGGGGCAGACTGCCCTGCAGGCCCGGCATCCCGGAATCGCAATCGCGCCAGGAAGCCGTCCCGGCCAGCGAGACGGTCGGCCGCACCTGCTTGAAGTAGTTGTAGGAGCCCGGACGCCGCGGCGTCGTGTTGCACTGGGTCTGGTCGATGGCCACGACCCGGATCTGCCCGTTGCCGAACTGCTTGACGGTGGCGTCGAAGATGTCCTGGGCGATCGCGGGATCGCCCCCCGCCTGGATGAACGTCAGCAGGGTCAGGTAGGTCGCCGGACCGCTGGTGACCAGCGTCGTGGGCACCACCACGTCGACCTCGAGCCGCCACAGGCCGCTGGCCGGGTCGATCCGCAGCCCCACGCCGTCGCCGGCCGCACCCCAGGTGGGCGAGAGGATGTCGTCGTTGCCGCCGCCGTCCTTGATCTGGTTGAACGGGTCGCACTCGTAGTCGATCTGGTAGGCGAACGCCCCGGAGCGCCGCAGGGCCAGCGACCACGCCTCGCGGGCGTCGTCCTTGCTGTGCAGCAGGATCGTCATGCGGTACAGCTTGGCCTGGACCACGTACTTGGTGCCGGCCTGGTCGTCGTTGGTGTCCGAGACGTTCACGAAGTACGTCTGCTTGTCGACGAGCATGAAGAGGTCCTGGATGTACTGCAGGGCGTCGGCCTGGGCGCCGGTCGCGGTGACGCGCATCTCCGGCGTGTCCTGGAAGCAGGGGTGCGTGGCCGGATCGTCGATGCACTCGAGGCTCAGGTTGTAGGCCGAGGTCATCGAGGTCTTGGGCTGGAACTCGATGCACTGCAGGCAGGGCGGGTAGCCCACGTCGAACGTCAGCTTCGCCGGCGAACCGTCGCGGCGGTCATGCTCGTCGACCGACTGCATGTTGAAGGTGTAGGACGAGGACGGCCCCACCATGAAGCCGAGGGTGTCCGCGGCCCAGCAGGTGTCGCAGGTCGCGGGCCAGGTCGGGTCGCGGTCGAGCACCGACGACTCGGTCGAGAACGAGAAGGTGCCGCCGAAGAAGTTGCTCCGCACGCCCTGCACGTAGCCGGCCAGGCCGACCGGCTTGGTGGGGTCCTGGATGGCGTCGCGCGGGTCGTCGCGCGCGAGGGCCTTGACGACCACGTAGCTGCGGTCGGGGATCCGGTCGCCCGATTGGAACGGGTAGCGGGTGGGCTCCGCCTGGGTGTCGTTCAGCAGGGTGTAGTACGGGTACTGCTGCGGGTCCTCCGGGTGGGCGAAGTCGGTCTCGCCGTCGAGGACCAGCGTCTGCGGGTCGTAGTTCACCACGAAGGAGAAGCCGCGCGCGAACTCCGCCACCTCGACCCCGGCGATGTCGATGGAGTTGACCTCGAGGGACACGCTGCCGCTCGGCAGCAGCTTGCGGAAGGGGCTCGAGCCCGAGTCGTTGTTCTCGAAGCGCAGGGCCGTGGCCGGGCCGAAGTAGCTGAAGCTGTCGCCGGTCGCCTCGTTGAAGCGGCGCGGATGCCAGCAGTCCTGCAGGCTCGGGAGGCAGCCGCCGCCGAGGTCGCCCAGGAGCTGCCACTTGTAGCCGAAGAGGCCGTCGTCGACCGGCGGCACGGTGTCGAGCAGGGCCAGCGCCTCGGGGGCGTAGCCGCGGATGTTGGGCGACGTCCCCTCCCAGTGCACCTCGTAGGGGAAGCCGTAGCCGACGGTGTCGCGCTCGCCGGCGGCGAAGTCCTTGCGGGTGCCGTTCTCGAGCACGCGGTAGAAGTTGATCGACGGGTTCCCGAGGGTGTTGCTGAAGAAGTGCAGCCGCGCCGGCGTGCGGTCGTAGGCGCCGAAGTCGTCGATGGCCACCATGTGCAGCGTCATGTCCGCGGCCTGATTGGTGCCCTGGTCGATGGTGAAGTTGAAGACCGAGTCGGTGCGCGTGGTCCAGTTGGCGATCTCCAGGGTGGACGCATCGAGGGCCGGATTGAAGTTCTGGTCCTCCTCGTCGTCGGTGGTGTCGTCGTCCTGGATCGTGGTGTCGGTCAGGGCCCACACGAAGCGCTCGACCCGGCCGTCGGCATCGGAGCCGTACCAGAAGACGTGGAAGTGATAGTACCCCCCACCGTCCTCGATGGGCGCGCCGATGATGAAGGTCTCGGGCGGCTTGTTCACGATGACCGCTTCGGGCTCGAACGCCCGGCAACCGGTCAGGAGCAACGCACCCAGAACCGCCGCAAACAGCAGTCCCGCATAGGAATTTCGCCTGTTGATCATACTGGCAAACGCCCCCTCGGAAGCATTTTAGGGACTTCAGGTTTGTTTGCCGCCGCTACGGTGGGACAAGCGGCGGAAAAATCGGGCTCGCCGACCCCCCGGGCCCCGGATCCGGCTCCGGGCGCGGCACGGGCGGGCTACGTGGGATAGGGCAGCGTCCTGCCTCGGCAATGACTTCTGAAATATAGGGATTGGGTCCAGCCGGTGTCAACCTCAAGGTTCCGCGAATTCCCTGCGGCCAAAGGCGTTCGGCGGCCGGAACGGAGCCGCTCCCCCGCCCCGCACAAAAGCGGGGCGGCTCCCGCAGGAGCCGCCCCAGACAGTCCGGCTGTCGAAGGAATTCCCGCAGGAACTACTTCACCAGAGCCATCTTGTTGACCTGGACATTGTTGCCCGAACGCGCCTCGTAGAAGTACACGCCGGAGGCAACGTTGCTGCCCTGGTTGTTGGTGCCGTCCCACATGACGAAGTCGGTGCCAGCGGCAACCTGACCGTCGATGAGGGTCTTAACCAGCTGACCACGCACGTTGTAGACCTTCAGGGTCATATGACCGGCCTTCGGCATGGTGTAGCTGATCTTGGTGGCAGGGTTGAACGGGTTCGGGTAGTTCGACACGGCGAACTTCTCGGCACCCGGCACCGGCGTCGGGGTCGAGCCAGGCACGATCCCGATCGCGTCGAAGATATCCGACAGCACCCGGGCACGAGCCGACAGACCGGTGGTGTTGGCCGGCGACTCATCGGGGTTGTCGTAGATGAACATGAAGTCGTACGGGAACGAAATCACGTTGTTGGTGGTGTTGTACACGTTCAGGGTCGCAGCCGAGAACGAGTAGGCACCAGCGCCGCCGTTCGGGTCGGTGAACTCAGCCAGGCGCTCCGCACCCGCACGCGTGGTGACCGCGTCGAAGGTGTTGATGCCGAAGCAGCCGCCGTACGCGATCCAGGACGAGATGTTCGAGAACACCGAGTTGCCCGCGATCGTGACGACCAGCGGAGTCGTCTGGTTGTTGATGAAGCTGCGGGCGTCCTGCGCGAACGCGTTCACGCCCATGACGTCCTCGGAGAAGGCCAGACCAGCGGCGCCGGCGTTGATCGCCAGATCGCTGACCAGGTCGTCGCCCGTCATCACCAGGTTCTTGTTGCCCGTACCCAGCCAGGCCAGGACGGCGCCGATGTCGTTGCCGGCATCAGCGGCGTAGTCGCCGTTGGACAGGGTCGTGGTGCCAAGGTCACCGGCGGTGTACAGCATGTTGTTGTAACCCTCGAGGGACAGACCACTGGTCCGGCCGCCGATACCGTTACCGACACTCGAGCTGGGGCCGTTGGTGTAGTAGATGTCGTAGTCCGAGCCCAGGCCCATGCCCAGCTGGCCCAGCGCCGCGTACCACTCGGCCTCGCCGCCGCGGTTCGCGAAGTCGTTCCAGAACAGGGTCTGCGGAGCCTTCTTGGCGCCACCATCGTCGGAGATCGTCGGCAGGGCGTGGATGGTCATGGTGCTGTTGTAGCTCAGAGGACCACTGAAGTCGCCGAAGCCGCTGATGTCGGCCGGGAAGGTCGCGTACTGGATGTCCGCACCGACCTGGTCGCCCGCACGCACGTACCAGTGCAGCACGTCGCCGGGGAACAGGGCGCCGGTGTCCGGAATATCGAACGCCCAGGCGTCCGGATCGGCGATACCCGAGGCACCGACGGCAGGGCCGAGGGCCGGGATCATGCCGGAGGTCGGGAACGTCCGGTAGGCGTTGAACTCGGGGTTGGCGTTGATCGAGTAGTGGAACTCGGGCGTGCCCGCGAGGGTCGCACCCGAACGCACGGGCACGATGTCGATGACCATGGAGTCACCGGGATCGTTCCGCAGGTGGGCCGCCAGCGAGATGTTCCGGGCCATGTCGAAGCGGACATGCAGACCGCCGAACGTGGCCGGGTTCACTTCCTGGTTGATGTCGAAGGACACTTCGTTCTCGGGGAAGTTGTCGTTGGCCAGGTCGATCTCACGGGTGGAGACGCCAGGACCGACGTACGGGAAGACCTTCACCGCGAAGTTGTCGAAGTAGGGCGCAGGGTAGCCGTCGTTGCCGGTGTAGCCGAAGGCCCAGCCCAGCTCGTAGCAGCCCGTCTGCACCTGGATGACGTCGCGACCGGCGTTCATCAGGTCGGTGACGTCGTTGGTGACACGGAGGTAGTCCGGGCCGCCGAAGTAGACGAAGTTCCGGTCCAGCCAGGGCTGCTCGGAGAGAACCTGAGCACCGTTGCCGGCGGAGTCGTCGGTGTCGGCGGAGCGGACGCTCCACGTGTAGAAGATACCGGGCGCGTCGACCGAGAGGTCTTCGTGGCGGTACGCGTCGAAGGAGTACAGCATGCCGTCGTAGCTGGCGTTCGGCCAGGTCATGACGGGGGAGTTCAGCCACACGTAGATGTGGCTGGCCGGGCCAGCGAGACCACCGGTGGTGTTCACGATGTAGCCGGCGGGGCCGTAGCACCAGTTGATGCACGTGGTGCCGCCGGTGCCGGGCACGACCAGACCGTCGTCGATGAAGGCGACCTGGTTGCTGTAGTTGGTGTTGCAGGGATCCGCGTCTTCCAGGTTGTCCCAGATCTTCGCGAAGTCGCCGACACCGTCGGGGAAGTCGATGAACCAGTCGAAGGTCGACAGGCCCTCGACGTCCAGCACGCCACCGACGTCCTGGAAGTCCGTGAAGCTGACGATGTCAGTCTGACCGGCCTGGGTCACGGTGACCGTGATGTCGTCGACCTGGCAGGCGCCAGCCGTCGGCCACGAGCAGTCCGCATCCGACCAGCCGCCGTCCGACTGCACACGGAAGACCATGTACACGTCGGTGCCGCCGACCAGCTCGGCGGGCAGGTAGGTCAGGCCGTTGTTCACGGCGACCGTACCAGCGCCGTCCCAGCTCTGGATGTCGGTGTAGCCCAGGTTGCCCTGGATCTTGGCGCTCAGGCGGGTGTAGTCGTAGCCGGGCTCGGTGTCGTGCTGCAACGTGGCAGTCACGTTCACCGAAGCGCTCGAACCGGGATCCGCGACGGTGATGCGGCAGCTGATCAGGTCGTGCCAGCTGTTGCCGTAGCCACCAGCGGGATCCAGCGAGTCGTCGCAGCTCGGGAAGCTGATGTCGCCACACCAGGCGGCCAGGTTGCTGGCCACGGTCTGGTTGTAGTTGCTCAGCTGGAAGTGCGTGACGGTCGGCTGGGTCACGTCCTCGGTGGTCCAGCCGGAGGCGCCACCGTTCAGGGCGCCGCCGGACTCGAAGTCGCCGATGTAGGCCGCACCGGAACCGGTGGGACCCATGACGTCGATCGTGTCACCGGCAGCCTTGGCGAAATTGGCGCTCCCGCCGTGGAGAGTGGAGTTGCCCTTGGTGACATACGGCATCTCGCCGGCGAACGCACTCAGGGCAAACACCATCGCCAGCGCGAGAGCAGCGAACATGGTGAATTTCTTCATTATTTTCCCCCCATCGTCGGCACGGGGCCGACACATGGTTAGGCGAACGATTGATGTGCCGTGGTGAAGGAATTCAGGCTCCACCGGGCACATGACGGGCGACAAAGGGTTCCCAACTGTCACACACAGGCAAAGCTGTGCGCAAGTAGCGAGACCTCCTTCAAAGATGCAGACCCAAGATGACGAGTGAACAAGGTGTCAAGTGATCGAAACTGAACTGAGAGTGGAAAGCAAAGAGACAGCGCACCTCAAGGCATGGGAACTTTGTCTGTGAGTCGCGGAATTACTCTACCTGAATCGAAAACCACCGTCAATAGGTATTGTCAAAAAAAAGTGAGGATCGTACGCAGCGGCCCCCGATTCGCACCGGGGGCCGTCGCCTCGGGAAGCCAGGTTGCCTCCCCTAGAGGTCAGCCGCGGCCACCGCCGCGAAATCGGCGTACTGGGCGAAAAGCCCGTCCAATTCGCGCAGGAAGGCGTGCCGGCTCGCCGTCAGCCCGGGGTCGTCGGTGTTGACCCGCACCTGGTCGAAGTAGCGGTCGATGGCGGGCCCCAGGCCCGAAAAGAAGGCGAACACCTGGTGGTAATCCCGGGACGCTTCGGCCGCCGCCAGGGCCGGCATGGCCGCGGCGGTCGCCTGCCACAGATCCCGCTCCGGGGCCTCGGGCAGGTCCGCGAAGTCCTCGCCGTCGGCCCCCCGTCCCCCGGCCAGCCAGCGGGCGCGGCAGGCGTCGAGCTCGGCCACCGGCAGCAGGCCCTCCTTGAGGATGTTCCGGCAGCGCTTGAAGCCCGTGGCCAGGAGCTGGAAGTCGTCCTGCTCCCGGTAGCCGTCCAGGGCCTGCACCCAGGCCCAGGCGTCGACCGGGTCGCGCCAACGCACCGGCAGCACCGCGCGCACCACCGCCGGTTCGGCGCCCTTGGCGTCGACCAGGAATCCCTCGAGCCGGGTGCGGACGAACTCGCCCAGCTCGGCCCGCACCGCCGGCAGATCGGCGCCGGGCCGGAAGCCGGCCACCCCGGACAGGGCCCGGTCCAGGGCGGCGTCCAGGTCGAGCCGCAGGTCGTTCTCCAGCAGGATGCGCAGGATGGCCAGCACGTGCCGCCGCAGGGCGTAGGGATCCTTGGCCCCCGTGGGCGCGAAGCCGGCCAGCCAGCAGCCGGCCACCGTGTCCAGGCGATCGGCGATGGACAGCACCTCGGCCTGGCGGTCGCGGGGCAGGACGCCGGCGGCGCTGCGGGGCAGGTAGTGGCGTTCGATGGAGCGGCAGACCTGCGCGTTCTCCCCCGCCAGGGCGGCATAGCGGGCCCCGATGAAGCCTTCGAGCTTGGTGAACTCCTTGCCGTCCTTGATCATCTCGCTGACCAGGTCGCTCTTGCAGATCCGGGCCGCCCGCCGCAGGTCCTCCGGCACCGCACCCTCCCCCGGTCCGTTCTCCCACAGCCACGCCGCCAGGTCCCCGAGCCGGTCCGTCTTGTCGAGCACCGACCCGAAGCCCTCGAGCCAGGTGACGGTGCCGAGCATGGCGGTGCGTTCGTCCGGCGACTTCTTCTGGTCGAAGGTCCAGTAGAAGTGGGCGTCGGCGAGCCGCGCGTGGAGCACCCGCTCGTTGCCGCGGATCACGTTGTCCAGGTGGTCGCGGCCGCCGTCGCGCACGGCCGCGAAGAGGGGCCGCAGGCCCGCGCCGTCGCTCCGCCCCACCGAGAAGTAGCGCTGGTGGGCCTTGAGGGCCGTGGTGATGACCTCGGCGGGCAGGTCCAGGTACTCCTCGCTGAAGGTGCCCAGGAACGGGGTCGGATGCTCGCAGAGGAACACGACCTCGGTCAGCAGCTCGTCGTCCGCGAGCAGCACCGCCGTGGCGTCGCGCGAGGCCAGTTCGGCCGCCAGTCCCGCGGTGATCAGCCGCCGGCGCTCGTCCTGGTCGACGATGACCCCCAACTCCCGCAGCACATGCTCGTAGTCGCCCGGATGGGCCACCGCCGCCGCGCGGTCGGCGGCCAGGGTGCGGTGCCCCCGCGTCGTGCGCCCGGCCTCGAGATAGTCAACCCGAAGCGGGACAACATCATCACCGAGCAGGCTCAGGATCCACTGCAATGGGCGCGGGTACTCCAGATCGTGGTCGCCCCAACGCATGGTCTTGCGGTAGGCCACCCCGAGCACGGCCCGCGGCACGATCTCGGCCAGCACCTCGGCGGCCGGTCGCCCGGGCTCGCTCACGTGGGCCACCAGGAACTCGCCGCGTTGGTCCGTGTCGCGCCCGCAGTCCGCCAGGGCGATGCCGACCTTGCGGGCGAATCCCTCGGCCGCCGGGGTCGGGCGGCCGTCGGCGCCGAACGCCACCGACACCGGCGGCCCCTTGACCGTCAGCTCCCGATCGGGCTGGCGCGTGTCCAGGGCGTCGATCAGGACGGCCAGGCGCCGCGGGGTGGCCAGCACCCGCAGGCCCTCCCAGCCCAGGTGGGCCTTCTCCAGCTCCTCGCCGAGCAGGCGCGCGAGGTCGGCCATGGCCGCCGGGATGAAGCGGGCGGGGATCTCCTCGCTGCCGATCTCCAGCAGGAAGGGCAGACGGACGGGGCGGTTGGTCTCCGGACTCATTCGGCGGCCTTCTCCTTGAGCAGGGGGAACCCCAGGTCTTCGCGGCTCTTGACGTAGCTGGTCGCGGCCAGGCGGGCCAGGTTGCGCACGCGGGCGATGTAGCCGGTGCGCTCGGTCACCGAGATGGCCCCGCGCGCCTCCAGCACGTTGAAGATGTGGCTGCACTTGATCACCGCGTCGTAGCCCGGGTGCACGAGGCCGGCCTCCAGCAGCGCCCTGGCCTCGGCCTCCTTCTCGTCGAAGTGCCGCCGGTACATGTCGATGTCGGCGTGCTCGAAGTTGAAGGCGCTGTACTCGCGCTCGAACTGGCCCATGACCTCGCCCCAGGTGAGCCCCCCGCCCCAGACGATGTCCTTCACGTGGTCGACTTCCTGGATGAACATGCACAGCCGCAGCAGGCCGTAGGTCAGCTCCACCGAGACCGGCTTGCAGCGCACGCCCCCCACCTGCTGGAAGTAGGTGAACTGCGACACCTCCATGCCGTCCAGCCACACCTCCCAGCCGAGGCCGGCGGCGCCGAGGGTGGGCGACTCCCAGTCGTCCTCGACGAAGCGGATGTCGTGCTCCTCGGCCTTGATGCCCAGGGCCCGCAGCGATTCGAGGTAGAGCTCCTGGCTGTTGGCCGGATTCGGCTTCAGGATGACCTGGTACTGCAGGAACTGGTGCACGCGGTTCGGATTCTCGAGGTAGCGGCCGTCCTTGGGCCGCTTGCTCGGCTCGACGTAGGCCACACGCCACGGCTCCGGCCCCAGCGAGCGCAGGAAGGTGTTCGGGTTGAAGGTGCCCGCCCCCACCTCGCTGTTGTAGGGCTGGACGACCACGCAGCCGTAGTCGCTCCAGAACTTCTGGAGGTTGGCGATCATCTGCTGGTATTCCATCATCGCGCGCTGTCCTTTTCCTTGCGGGCCCGCAGCAGTTCCAGGGCGGCGGGCAGCCGGTAGCCGGGCAGGTGGTAGCCCAGGAAGTTGTGCAGATGGGCGCCGACCTCGCGGCGCAGGGCCCGGTCGAAATCCGCCTCCGCGCCCACGTCGATGCCGCCGCCGGCCATGGCCCGGAAGACCGCCAGGGCCCGCGCGCCGAGGGGCTTGCCGGCGCCCCCGCCGTCGCGGCGGGCGCAGTCGCCGCACAGGACCCCACCCTCGGCCGGGCTGAACCAGAGGGCGCCCGGCCCCCCGTCGGTGGCGGCCCCGCAGGCGGCGCAGCCGTCGACCTCGGGGGCCATGCCGTGCCGCGCCAGCAGCTGCCACTCGAAGGCGAAGAAAGCCAGATCGGGCCGGGCACAGGACGGCGACGATAACATCCGGATGAAACCGTCGCAAATCTCGAATAACTCGACCGCCGACCCGTGGTCGGGCCGGCCGTCGCCCGCTTCGGCCCGGGGCCGGCAGCGGTCGATGAGCTCGAGGGCGCCCTGCATGAAGATCGACTGCTCGAGGCTGGCGCCGGGGCCGAGGGGATCGCGTTCGACCGCGCCGCCCCGCAGGTACTGCAGCTCCCGCGCCGGATCGAGGCTGAATTCGACGCTCACGACGCGGCCCGGCTCGACAAGCGCCCGCAGGCGCGAACTCGGCCGCCGCGCCGCCTTGGCGATCACCTTCACGTAGCCGTGGTCGCGGGTCAGCAGCGAGGCGATGACGCTGGTCTCGCCGCAGGGCCAGGTGCGCAGCACGACGCCCTCGCAGCTGGCGGCCGGACGCGGCAGCACCCCCATCTCAGCCCGCCCGCCCGAGGCCCAGGACCCAGGTCGCCAGCCTCACGTAGATGAGCATGCTCACCACGTCGTTGGCCGTCGTGATGAAGGGTCCGGTCGCCACGGCCGGATCGACCCCCGCCCGGTGCAGCACCATGGGGATGCCCGTGCCGGCCATGGCCGCGAACAGCACCACCACGACCATCGTCATGGCCAGCACCAGCGAGATCGAGGGATCGCCGCTGAAGAGCATCGAGACCCCGGCGATGGCCACCGCCACCGACAGGCCGATCAGCATGGCGGTGCCCAGCTCGCGCAGGAAGTGCCGGCCGAGGTGGAAGAAGTCGACCTCGCCCGTGGCCAGGCCGCGCACCACCACCGACGAGGTCTGGATGCCGATGTTGCCCGCCATGGCCATGATCATGGGGATGTAGATGACCAGGGTGACCCGCGCCTCGAGGCTGGCCTCGAAGTGGGCCAGCACCGAGACCGCGCCGAGCTGCCCGAGCAGGGCACCGAAGAGCCACGGCAGCCGCGAGCGCGCGACGCGGAACGAGCTCTGCTCGCCGAATTCCTCGACGCTGACGCCGGCGAGGCGGGAGAAGTCCTCCCTGGCCTCCTCCTCCATGACGTCCAGCACGTCGTCGGCGGTGATGCGGCCCACGAGCCGCATCTGGTGGTCGACCACGGGCACGGAGATCAGGTCGTGCAGCCGGGCGAAGGCGGCCACCTCCTCCTGGTCGAGATCGACCTCGACGTAGAGCGGATCGGGCTCCATGAGCTCGGCGACCCTCCGCTCCGGGCGCGCGATCACCAGGCGGTACATGGGCACCTGGCCCGTGAGCCGGCCGCGCGCGTCGACCACGTACACGAAGTGGGTCTCCTCGAGGTCGCTCTCCTCGACGCCGCGCAGGGCGGCCACCGCCTCGGCGGCGGTCTGGTCCTCGGTGACGGTCGTGTACTCCTTGCCCATGAGGCCGCCGGCCGACTCGGGGCCGTACTGGAGCAGTTCCTCCACCTCGGAGCGTTCCTCGGCCTCCATGGCGGCCAGGATCTCGGCGGCCTGCTCGCTGGGCATGTCCTCGAGCACGTCCGCGGCGTCGTCCGACGGCATCTCCTCGAGCAGGTCGGCGATCTCGTCGTTGTCCAGCAGGGTGAACAGGGCCTCGACCGAACGGTTGTCGATCTCGCTGAGCACCTCGGCCAGCTCGTCGCCCGGCAGCTGCTTCAGGATGAGCGCCGTGTCCTCCACGCTCAGCGGCCGCAGGATCTCCGAGAGGTCGCCCGGCGAGAGTTCCTGGGCGAGGTCGCGGATGGCCCCGTGGTCGCCCGCGGAGAGGTGCTCGCGGAAGGACTTCTCGAGGGCGTGGTGCTCGGCGTCGAGATTCGCCGGGTCGAGCACGCGCTCGTCCTGGCGCTCGTCCTCGCCCGGGGTCGCCTGACCGGGGTCCCGCCTGGTCTCGTCGTTCACGCTGCACCGTCCGGGTTCGGGGTGTCGTCGGTCGCGGCCGCGGGCCTGGTTTCGTGGGCCGGAGCGCCCCGGCCCGCCGGGAGCGCCATGTCGATCCGCGTGCGGATGGCGTCGGCCTGGGCCGCCGACATGATCGACCCGCCCGACACGATCAGCTTGATGGCGTCCTCCACCGGGATGTCCACCGAGCGGATCTCGGCCCGCGGCATCAGGAGCATGAAGCCCGAGGTCGGGTTGGGCGCCGTCGGCAGGAAGACGTTCACCAGGTCGTCGCCCTCCTCGTCACGCGTGACGAAGCCCAGGGAGTACAGGCCCGGCCGCGGATAGGCGAAGACCACCACGTCCTGGAAGGCCCGCCGCTGGTCGCGCAGGAAGACCGCCGACATCTGCTGCACCACCGAGAAGACGCTCTTGACCACCGGGATCTGCTGGAAGAAGCGCTCGAGCAGCCGGAAGAAGGCGACGCCGATCAGGTTCCGCGTGAACAGGCCCACCAGCGTGATCAGCAGGATGAAGACCAACACGCCGATCAGGGTCAGGAAGAACTCCGGATAGGCCTCGCTCAGGGCCGGGATGCGCGCCAGCCAGGGCCGCATGGTGGCGCTGATGATCGCGTACAGGCGCCAGAGGATCCACGTGGTGATCACCAGCGGGGCGATCGCCAGCAGTCCCGTCAGGAAATGGCGCTGCACGAAGCGGAGCACGGTCTCAGGCCTCCTCGGCGGCTTCGGATTCCGGACGCCGGCCGAAGCCCGGCAGGTCCTGCCCGCTGCTCATGAGCACCCGCACCAGCCGCTGGTCGGCCACTTCCTCGACGGTGATGCGGAACCCCGCCACCTCGACCACGTCGCCGTCGGCCGGCACGTTGCCCGCCGCCTCGTAGATCAGGCCGCCCAGGGTCTCGCTCGTCGCCAGCCCCTCGGCCCCGGCGAAGTCGACGCCCAGGTCCTCGGCCAGGTCCTCCAGGTTGATCTTCGGGTCGAGGCGCACGGTCCGCGCGTCGACCCAGGTGACGAGGTTCTCCTCCTCGTCGAACTCGTCCTCGATCTCGCCGACGATCTCCTCGATGACGTCCTCGAGGGTGACCAGGCCCGCCGTGCCGCCGTACTCGTCGATGACGACGGCCATGTGGATGCGCTTGGCGCGGAACTCGTCGAGCACCTCGTCGATCTTCTTGCTCTCGGGGATGAAGTAGGCCTCGCGGACCAGGCTCGCCAGGGTGACGCCGGGCGTCGTCAGGCCGCCCTCGCCGTGGAGCTTGAGCAGGTCCTTGGCGTAGAGGATGCCGACGATCTTGTCGACGCCTCCCTCGTAGATCGGGATGCGCGAGTGGCCTTCCTCGATGATGCTGCCCAGGGCCTCGGACACCTCGAGGGCCCCGTCGAGCGCCACCATGTCGATGCGCGGGATCATGATCTCGCGCACGGCGGTGTCGTGGAACTCGAAGATGCTCTGGATCATCTCCCGCTCGTCCTGGTCGAGGTTGTCGGCCGGATTGTCGGTCTTGATCAGGCTGCGGATCTCGCCGGCCGACAGGTGGGACTGCGCGTCGGCGATCCACAGGGTGTCGTCGAGGCGGTTCATGACCGCCAGCATGAGGGCCGACCACGGCCGCAGCAGCCAGTAGAGCGGATACACCAGGCCCCCCACCACCCGCGCGTAGCCCAGGGCGGCCCCCGCCGCGAGCATCTTGAAGACGAGACCGCCGAGGCTCCAGGCCAGCACCGTGGTGACGGCGAACATCAGATGGAAGTTGAAGTCCAGAGCGCCGGTCCACAGGCGCGACAGCAGGTGCCCCCAGCCGAAGGCGCCGAGCACCGTGAGCAGCAGGTAGAGCGTGCCGGTGGTCACCTGGAAGCGTCGGTCCTCCGTCACGTACTCGCGCAGCACGGCGCCGAGCCGCTGGTCGTCCACGAGACCGTTCCGGCTCAGTCCGCTGACCCGGTAGTGGGCCGACATGAGCCCGGCCAGGAGCAGCGCGCCCAGCCAGCAGACGACGGTCATCACGATCGTGCCGGTGGCCAGGGTCATTCCCGCAGCAGATCCGTCCATCGGATTCTCAACTCCTCCGTCGCAGGGGATGGGCCAGGCCCTCCCCCGCCAGCAGGCTTTCCTCGAGGTCGCGCATGGCTTCGGTCTCGACCTCGTCGCGGTGGTCCCAGCCCAGCAGGTGCAGGCAGCCGTGCACCACGAGCAGGGGGATCTCGTCAGCCAGGGGCCAGCCGTTCTGCGCGCAGCGGGCCGCGATGAACGCCGGTGCCAGCACCAGTTCGCCGACCGCGCCGGCCCCGGGCAACTCCGACGGCCACAGGTCGCAGGCCGCCCCGCGCGCACCGGCGGCCAGCACCGGCTCCCCGTCGCCGGCCTCCTCCAGGTACGAGAACGAGAGCACGTCGGTCACGCCGTCGCCGTCCCGGTACTCGCGGTTCAGGTCGGCCATGGCCGCGTCGTCCACCAGCACCACGTCCACGTCCCAGGCCGGATCGCCGAGGGCCCCGGCCAGACGCCCCAGCCGGGCCCAGCCCTCCCCGTGGAAGACCGCCGAGGTCCCGTCCGGGCCCGACCGCCGCTCGACCAGCGTCAGCCTCACGTCCGCGCCTTCCGTTCGCCCTTGCGCTCGGGCACCTTGTCCTGGCCCTTGTCCCCCTGGCCGGGGTACACGATCCGCGAATGGTGGATGCCCGTCAGCAGCGGCACGAAGGCGTCGCGGATCCGCGCCAGATCGCTCAGCGAGAGATTCGACTCGTCCAGCTCGCCGCTCAGCATGCGCTTGTCCAGGATCTGCTTCGTGATCTCCTTGATGCGGCTCGGCGTCGGCTTGGCCAGCGAGCGCGTCGCCGCCTCCATGGCGTCGGCCAGCATCAGGATCGCCGTCTCCCGCGACTGGGGCTTGGGCCCCGGATAGCGGAAGTCGTCCACCTTGACGGTCTCGTTGCCGTCGGCCTCGAGGGCCTTGTGGTAGAAGTACTCCATCACCATGGTGCCGTGGTGCTCCGGGATGAAGTCGATGATCATCTGCGGCAGCCGCCAC
This sequence comes from bacterium, assembly GCA_020440705.1. NCBI lineage: Bacteria > bacterium. The sequence continues at coordinate 26,308 of JAGRNP010000005.1, forward strand.
TTGCGCGCCAGCTCGATGCCGTCCTTCACGTGGGCGGCGATGACGAGCGCGCTCATGCTCGGGCTGAGCTCGTCGTGCTTGTTCGATTCGGGCCGCTGGTTCTCCACGTAGTAGGCCGGTTTCTGCATCTTGCCGATGTCGTGGAAGAGCGCCCCGACCCGCGTCAGCAGGGCGTTGGCGTCGATGGCCCGCGCCGCGTGCTCGGCCAGCTGGCCCACCACCTGGCTGTGGTGGTAGGTGCCCTGGGCCTCGAGGGCCATGCGCTGCAGGAGCGGATGGTTCAGGTCCGAGAGCTCGAGCAGCGTCAGGTCCGAGCACACGCCCACCAGCGGTTCGACCACCGGCAGCAGGAAGAGCCCGAAGGCCACCGAGAGGATCGGCGTGAAGACGCCCACGAGATAGATGTGGTCGCCCTCGTGCCCGAGCCCCTCGGCCCCGAGCAGGAAGATCAGCGCCACCGCCAGGCCCGACTGCAGCAGGATCGTGCGGTAGAACTGGCTGCGTTTCTGCACGCGGCGCACCGAGAGCACCGTCACCATGCCCATGACGAACCAGGCGAAGAGCGCCGGCGCGGTCACCCCCGGCACCACCGCCAGGAGCACCACGGCCATCATCGTGGTCGTGTAGCCGACGCGGCCCTTGAAGAGCACCGTCGTCAGCAGCGAGAGCAGCACGATGGGCACGCCCATGGGCCCGAGGCTCGGCCGGGACAGGGCCAGCGAGGCGCCGAAGAGGTACAGGGCCACGATCACCGTCAGCGCCAGCAGGCGGCGCCAGTGCCGGACGTCCGGCCGGAAGTGGATCACGGCCAGCCAGCCGTAGAGCCCGAGCCCCAGCAGCACCAGCAGCAGCCGCGTGAAGTAGCGGGTCGCCCGACCGCCGGCGTCCTCGCCGCCCCCCCGCGCGATCAGCAGGTCGGCCAGCGCGGCCAGGTAGACGGCCTGCTGCTGGGTCACGCGCACGCCGCGGTCGACGATCCGCTCGCCGCTGATGAACTCGCGGCGGGTCGGGACGCCCTGCCGGGCCAGCTCCTGGCGCTCCCCCGTCTGGTCCGGGTCGTAGACCAGGTTCGGCCGCACGAAATGCCGCAGCAGGGCGGCCGTCTCCACCGATTCGAGGGGGCCCATGCCCGCCGAGCGCAGGGCCGCCGTGAGCCGCTCCTGCAGGTTGGCCTGGGCCACGACCCGGTCGCGGTCCCGCAGCTGCTCGGCCTGGTCGCCGAGCACGACGACCTTGTCGTAGCGTCCGGCGGGCAGCATGTCCACCACGCCGCCCCGCTTGATGGCGAGCCACGCCGCCTCGATGCGCGGCACCAGGGAATCGGGTTCGTCGGCGCGCAGCAGACGCCCCAGCTCGCCGGCGCCGGCGGTCGGGAACTGGAGCTGCAGCAGCCCCACCTTGTCGGCGTCCGGCGTGACCTCGTCGGCCAGCGAGCGGCCGAGAGCCGCGATGAAGAGCTCCATGCGCGCGTCGGACTGCTCGTCGGCCAGGCTGCGCAGCACCGGCGGCTCCACCACCACGCGTTCCAGACGGGTCATCTCCACGTCGCGGTCGAGCAGGGGCGCATCGAAGGCGAAGGGCGCCCGGATCTCCTCGGCCGCGATCTCGCCCGCCTCCGGGAAGTCGAGCGACAGCCGCGGCACGGGCGGGAACAGCACCAGGTGCAGCAGCAGCAGGGCCCCGCCCGCGGCCAGCAGCCACGCCGGCGTGCGATCGGTGCGCTTCGCCTCGGCCGCGGCCGCCTTGGCCCCGCCGGCCTTGGCGGTGGCGCCCTTGGCGGCCCCGCGCCCGATCACCTTCCCCTCGCGGGCGGCGGCATCGCGCCGGAACACCCCGAGGATCGTCTGCAGCCAGTCGGCCATCTTGGCACCTTCCTTCCGGCGGACGCACGCGACGTCCCGACCGGGTTCAGTCCCGGTCCCGCTCCACCCCGGCGGCCTCGAACGCATCGACGATGCGCCGCACCAGCGGGTGCCGCACCACGTCGCGCCCGTCCAGGTCGACGAAGGCCACGCCCTCGGTGGCCGCCAGGATGCTGCGCACGTGCACCAGTCCCGACTCGCGGTTCTGGGGCAGGTCGATCTGGGTGATGTCCCCGGTGACCACGGCCTTCGACTGGAAGCCGAGCCGGGTCAGGAACATCTTCATCTGGCCCACGGTCGTGTTCTGGGCCTCGTCCAGGATCACGAAGGAGTTGTTCAGCGTGCGCCCCCGCATGTAGGCCAGCGGCGACGCCTCGATGACCCCGCTGGCCATGTAGCGCGCGATCCGGGCGGCCCCCGTGATGTCCGACAACGCGTCGTAGAGCGGGCGCAGGTAGGGGTTGATCTTCTCCTGCAGGTCGCCCGGCAGGAAGCCCAGCTGCTCGCCCGCCTCCACCGCCGGCCGCACCAGCACGATGCGGTCGACCAGGTTCCGCTTCAGGTAGTCCATGGCCATGACCACGGCCAGGAAGGTCTTGCCCGTCCCGGCCGGACCGGTGGCGAACACGACGTCGTGGTCCCGCACCGCGTCCACGTAGGCCTGCTGGCCCGCCGTCTTGACCTTCACCGCGAGACGGCTCCCGGCGGCGAAGAGCAGCGGCTCGTCGCCCGGCGGAGGGCCGGCGTCGTCCGCCTCGTCGCCCCCCACGTGCCGCCGCCACAGGTACTCCAGGGTCACCTGGTCCACGAGCTGACCGTGCCGGACCCGTTCGATGAGGTCGCGGCACACCTCCTGCATGGCGCCGACGTCGGCCGCCGGCCCTTTCAGGAAGAGCCGGTCTCCGCGCACGCTCACCGTGCCGCCGAAGCGGGCGGCCAGGAAGCGCAGGTTGGCGTCGCCGGCGCCGACCAGGGCCAGCTGATCGACGCCGTCCAGATCGAGATGGGCCTCCGCCACGTGGTCGGTCGTGCGGGGGCGCCGGCCCGTGGCCGTCCTGCCGCGGCCCCTGCTCACTTCTGCTCCGCCCTGTCGCCGCCCGGCGGCGGCGTGATCGCCAGGTTCAGCTCCTTGAGCTGGGCGGCGCTGATGGGGCCCGGGCTGCCGTCGAGGGGCGAGGCGGCCAGGGTCGTCTTCGGGAACGCGATGACCTCGCGCAGCGACGGGCTGCCGGTCAGGAGCATGACGATGCGGTCCAGGCCCAGGGCGATGCCGCCGTGGGGCGGCGCGCCGTAGCCCAGCGCGTCCAGGAAGAACCCGAACTTCATCATGTACTCCTCCTCGGGCATCCCCACGATCCTGAACACCCGCTCCTGCAGTTCGCGCTGGTGGATCCGGATGCTGCCCGAACCGAGCTCGACGCCGTTGCAGACCAGGTCGTAGAGCTGGGCGCGGCCGCGGCCGGGGTCCTCCTCCAGGCCGGCCACGTCCTCGGGGCGCGGCTGGGTGAACATGTGGTGGCAGGCGGTCCAGCTGCCGTCGGCGTTCTGCTCGAAGAGGGGGAAGTTGCGCACCCAGGCCAGGGCCCACTCGCCCGCCGGGATCCAGTCGGCCCGCTTCGCCATTTCCAGCCGCACCGCGCCGAGGGACTCCACCACCATCGACCACTTGCCGGCCACGAACACGACCAGGTCGCCGTCCTTGGCGCCGGTGCTCTCCAGCAGCGCGGCCTGGAATTCGTCCGACAGGAACTTGGCGATGCCCGTGTCCAGCCTGCCGCCGGTCACCTTGGCCCGCGCGAGGCCGAACGCCCCCTTGGCCTTGGCGATCTCCTCGAGCTCGTCCACCTGCTTGCGGCTCCACTCGGCCAGGCCCTCGCCCACGAGACAACGCACGGTGCCGCCCTCGGCCAGCGCGCTCTCGAACACGCTGAAGCCGCAGCCGGGCACCAGGGCGTCCACGTCGTGGATCCGGCAGCCGAAGCGCAGGTCGGGCTTGTCCGAACCGTAGAGGTTCATGGCCTCGTCGTACGAGATGCGCGGGAACGGGATGGGCAGATCGATGCCCGACGCCTCGGCGAAGATGCGCGCCATCATCTCCTCGATCACCGTGAAGATGTCGTTCTCGCCGACGAAGCTCATCTCCAGATCGATCTGGGTGTGCTCCGGCTGGCGGTCGGCCCGCAGGTCCTCGTCGCGCAGGCAGCGCGCGAGCTGGAAGTAGCGGTCGACGCCGCTGGCCATGAGGATCTGCTTGTAGAGCTGCGGCGACTGGGGCAGGGCGTAGAACTGCCCGTGATGGATGCGGCTGGGCACCACGTAGTCGCGGGCGCCCTCGGGCGTGGTCTTGATCAGCAGCGGCGTCTCGACCTCCAGGAAATCCTGGCTCGAGAGGTAGTTCCGCGCCGCCATGGCCACGCGGTGCCGGACCTTCATGTTCTCGGCCATGACCGGATGCCGCAGGTGGATGTAGCGGTGCTTCAGGCGCAGCTCCTCGCTGGCTTCCCAGGCCTGGTCGACCTGGAACGGCAGCGGCCGGCAGCCGTTGAGGATCGTCACCTCGCGGGCCACGATCTCGACCGCCCCGGTGTCCATGTCCGGATTCACCATGTCGTCGGGCCGGCGGCGCACGGTGCCCGTCACGCCGAGCACCGACTCGAGCTTGAAGCCCTTGCTCAGCTCGAGGGGCTGACCGTCCTCGCAGACCACCTGGACCATGCCGTACCGGTCCCGCAGGCCGACGAAGACCACGCCGCCCAGATCGCGGATGCGGGCGGCCCAGCCGGCCACCTTCACCTCTTCGCCGACCAGTCCCTCATTGATCACGCCGCAGCGGTGCGTGCGCAGTGCGCTCGTGTTGTTCCCGTTCACCCTTCGAGTACCTCCCGAACCGCGGCCGGGATCGCGTCCCGCGCCACCGGTTCCTGTTCACCGGTTGCCAGGTTCCGCAGCACCATGGTGCCGCCCGCCAATTCCTCGTCGCCCACCACGAGCATCACCCGCGCCCGGCGCAGGTTCGCTCCCTTGGCCTGGGCCTTGACCGCACGGCCGGTGGTGTCGACCTCGACGCGCCAGTCGCGCCGCAGGACGTCCGCCACCACGAAGCCCGCCTGCTGGGCCGCCAGACCCGCGCAGGCCACGTACACGTCCACGGCCGTCTGCGGGCTGCGCTGCGGATCGAACGGCGTGTCGTCCAGGTGCAGCAGCGTCCGCTCGACGCCGATGGAGAAGCCGACCGCCGGCGTGGGCGGCCCACCGCACTCCTCGACCAGGTGGTCGTAGCGCCCCCCGCCGCACAGGCTGCTCTGCTTGCGGCCGCTGGTCGCCGTGATCTCGAAGGTCGTGCGGCAGTAGTAGTCCAGCCCCCGCACCAGGGCCGGATCCGCCTCGATCGGCACGTCCAGCTCGGTCAGGCACGCCGTCACCACGGCGTGGTGCTCGCGGCAGGCGGGGCACAGGGCGTCGGTGATGGGCTTGAAATCCCGCAGCAGCTCCTGCACCCCCGCGTCCTTGGCGTCGTACAGCCGCAGGGGGTTGATGTCGATCCGCCCCTGCATCTCGGGCGGGATCCGGTCCAGGTTCGCCTTCAGGAACACCTTCAGATCATCGAGATAAGCCGGCCGACAAGAAGGACATCCGATGCTGTTCAACTTCACCGTCAAGCCCTCGGCGCCCACGGCCTCGAACAGCGCCATGGCCGTGCGGATGACCTCGGCATCGAGCACCGGGCTGTCCGAACCGAGGGCCTCGACCCCCACCTGGTGGAACTGCCGGTAGCGACCGGCCTGCGGCTGGTCGTGGCGGAACATGGGCGCCAGGTAGCAGAACTTCATGGTGCCCGGCTGCCGCGTCAGGCCGTTCTCCAGGTAGGCGCGGACCACCGAAGCCGTCATCTCCGGCCGCAGGGTGAGGCTGTCGCCACCCTTCGTCTCGAAGGTGTACATCTCCTTGTCGACGATGTCGGTGCCCTCGCCCACCGAGCGCAGGAACAGCCCGGTCGGCTCCATGATCGGGGTGCGGATCTCGCCGTACCCGAAGCGATCGAGCACCGCGGACCAGCGGGCCTCGGCCCACTTCCAGCGCTCCATCTCCCCGAGCATCAGGTCGCGGGTGCCCCGCAGACGCTGGTACTTGATCTTCATGGGGTCCTTTCCCCGGTTGTCCTGGTCATGCCCTGACCGGATCGCTGCGCAAGGACGGCCGGCCGTCCGGCCCGCCGCGTCGCGACAATATGGCTCATTCGGCCCCGTCGAGCCAACTTCCCGCGAACCGCCGGCGCACGAGCTCGAAGTCGGGCTCGAGCAGCAGGTTGAATCCGGACAGGTGCACCGCCGCCAGGGCCAGCCGCAGTTCGCGGTCGGCCGGGGACTCGTCCTCGCTCTGGCGCCCCACCGCGGCCAGGGTCTCGCCGCAGCGCAGGCGCACGTGGCGGGGCAACTGGCGCGACGCGAGCACGACCAGGTCGGGCACCGGCGGCACCACCTCGCGCACGCCGAAGTCCGCGGCCGCAAGCAGCCCCGCGGCGACGAAGCGGTCCAGATCCCACTGGCGCACCAGGGCGTAGTCGAAAGCGCCCAGGCGCAGCGCGTGCAGCACCGGCGCATGGTCGAGGGGGTCGGGCCCGCAGGCCAGCCCCGCCGGCCACCGGCGCAGACCGGCCTCCCGCAGGGCTCCGCTCGCCACCAGGGTCAGCGAGTCGCCGCAGACGGTGCGCGCCCGCCGGCTGCGCCACGGCGCCGCCTCTTCGCCGGCCGCCAGGCGCCACACCAGGACGCCGCTCGGCCGCAGGTTCCGCGGCGCGGGCCGGCGCACCGAGGCCACCGGGAGGTACTCCCCCGGTCCGGCCGCCAGGGCCAGGCCGTCGGGCGCCAGCACGAAGGCGGGTGTCCGCGCGAGTTCCCGACCGTAGGCCGCCAGGTCGCGGACCACGATCAGTCCCAGCTCCCGACCGCTGGCCGCCGCCAGATGTTCCTGCAGATGGCCGTACACGCCGGCGACCCGCGTGTCGTCGCCGCTGGGGTCGAACACCAGCAGCGAGGGAGCCTCGAGGTGCGTCTCGGCCCGGGGCCACAGCACGGCCCCCAACGCCAGCACCACGACCAGCCCCGCGGCCGCGGCCGTGACGCGCCCCGGCCCGCGTCGCGTCGCGCCGCTGCCACCCGCTTCAGTCACCGGGATTCTCCGACACGCGCAGGGTGTCCGGCCGGCCGGGCACCACGTTCCCCACGACGACCTGCAACTCGGCGGGGACCACGCCCAGCAGGGTCAGCCCCTCGGGCAGGGAGACCTGCCCGGCCACCATGTGCAGCCCCAGATCCAGGTTGCCCACCGCCACCGTCACCAGGACGCGGTCCGAGCCCAGGGCCCGCACCGAATCGGCCACGCCGCGCACCATGACGTCCACCACGGGCGGCGACACCCCGACCTCGGGCTGGCCCGCGTCGACCAGGGGAATCACCGGCACGTTGGCCAGGGTCCGCTCGATCAGCGGCGCCACCTGCAGGGCGACCTGCACATCCTTGGAAGCCATGGTCAGATGTTCGTGGGGCACCACCAGGGCCGCCGCCACCGTGCCCGAGTCGCCGATCCGGCCGAGGTCCACGGGCGCCGTGGCGACGAAGCCCTCGGCGGGGAAGAACCGCTCAGGGCCGGTGACGACCACCGAGTCGGGCGCCACCACGGGCGGCACCAGGAAGCCGGTGCCGTTCGGCAGGGTCCCCTTCGTCGTCAGGCGCACGGGCAGCTTGCGGGTCAGTTCGCGGTCCAGCTTGATGCGCAGCCGCACGGGCGGCTGCACCCCCACCACCGTCAGGTCGGTGAAGACGTCGTTCTGATCCAGCTCGTAGGAGAAGGTCGGGCCGGCGGTCCGATCCGAGACGTTCACCCGCACCTCGCCCAGGTACCGGTTGAAGTAGTTGTGCGACAGGAGCCGCAGCTTGCTGCCCTGGACCCGCACCTTCACCGTCTTCGGCAGATCGCTCCCCGCCGCGGTCAGGCCCTCGGCCACGCCGGCCAGCCGCAGGGGCAGCCGCGTCGCCTGCTCCACCGACGAGGTCGAGGCCACCTGCACCCAGATGACCACCGACACCACGAAGCAGCTGATCTTCAGGCCGAGTCGGTTCATGGCTCCCGTTCCGTTTCGGGCAGCCGCAGGACCTGCCCCACGGCCAGCGCGCCCGACGCCAGGTTGTTCCGGCGCGAGATCTCGTTCACGGTCGTGCCGTGCTGCCGGGCCAGCCCCCACAGGCTGTCGCCCCGGCGGACCCGGTAGTCGCGGGTCCAGCCGCCATGGTCGCGGGCCCAGTCGTGCCCGCCGGCCGCGAGGCGGGCCAGCCCCTCGTCGTCGCGGCGCCAGGCCAGCACCCCGGCCACGACCGTGGCCGCCAGGTCGCGTCGCCCCTGCCGGTCGGCGAGGACCGCCATGTCGTGCGGGTTGGACATGTAGGCCAACTCGACCAGCGCCGACGGCATGGCCAGGCTCTTCAGCACATGGAAACCCGCCTGCTTGACGCGTCGGCCCTCCACGATGCCGCTCGCGTCCCCGGCGTCGAGCAGGTGGTGGGCCAGCCGTCCCGACTCCTTCAGCACCTGCGTCATGCGCAGGTCCATCAGGATGTCCATCACCAGTTCGCCGTGCTCCTGTCCCGGCGCCAGGCCCACCAGGTGGGCCGCATTCTCCGCGTCGGCCAGCTCCTTGGCCTCGCGGTCGGTGGCGCCCTGCAGGGAGAGGAAGTAGACCTCCATGCCGTCCACCGCTTCCCGGGCGTGGGTGTTGCAGTGGATGGAGAGGAAGAGGTCACCCTCCTCGCGGCGGGCGAAGTCGACCCGCTGGTTCAGCTCGCGGCCGTAGTCGCCCGTACGCGTCAGCAGCGCCTCGTAGCCCGGCACCGCGTTGAGCAACCGCACCATCTCCCGGGCGACGTCGAGGGTGATGTCCTTCTCGACGAACTCGCCCCGCATAGCGCCCGGATCGAGTCCGCCGTGACCGGGATCGACGATCACCCGGAACGGCCGCGGGGCCGCCGCGACGGGCCCGGCCACGGCCGATGCCACCTGCGCATCCGGCGCATCCAGCGCGGCCTCGCGCAGCACGTCCACCACGATGCGGTCGGCCCGGCCCCCGGTCGCCGGCAGGCTGAAGCTGCGGAACTCGGCCCGGGCCGGCAGGTCGATGACGACCTGCGCCCGGCGCGCTCCGGGGTTGGGCCGGATGCGCTCGACCACGCCGTCCCCCACGACGAGTGGCTCGCTCACGGCGAGCTCCGCCCCGGCGATGTTGATGGCGATCCGGTCGGGATCCGCCACGCGCCGGACCTCGAACGAGCCCGGGGCGCTCATGTCCAGCACGACGCGCGTGTACTCCGGGCCCGAGAAGTGGCGGATCGCCTGGACCTCCCGGCCCGCGGCCGGCACCGCGGCGCCGAGCGCCAGCACCCACAAAAAAACCGCGGTGGAACGACGCGTTCCTCCCCGGGACATGAGGCCGAAACCTGGGCGGATTCGCCGGACAACCTCCGGGAGAACCGGACTGCGGCGCAGTGTCATGGATCGGGCTCCTTCGCCGATGACGGGACCGTCCGCCACCGTCCGACTCCGTTCGGACTCGCGAACACGCCCTTCCAGCGTCAAAGTATCATACCCACGGCCGGTGCGCCAAGGAATTTGGCCGCCCGAATCCCGCCAAATCGGCGGCAATCCAGCGTTTAGGCCAACCCGGCGAACCGGTGCGATCAGTGCCGCGCCGCGTAGGAGTCGAGGATGTAGGTCAGGGGATTGACGGGGCGTCCGCCGACGCGGATCTCGTAGTGCAGATGGGGCGCCGAACTGCGGCCGCTGTTGCCCGAACGGGCGATCACGTCCCCGCGCACGACGCGTTCGCCCTTCTTGACGAGGACCTCGTTCAGGTGGGCGTAGACCGTGACGACCCCGTTGCCGTGATCGATCTTCACCACGCGTCCGAAGCCCCGCTGCTGCTGCACGGCGAGCACGGTGCCGTCGCCCGAGACCCGCACGTCGGTCCCGATGGGCACCGAGAAGTCGAGGCCGCGGTGGAAGGTCTGCTTGGCCGTGAAGGGGTCCTTGCGGAAGCCGAAGCGCGAACTCATCCAGCCGGTGTCCACCGGCCGGATCGAGGGGATGTGGCCGCGCACGACCTCGCGCGCGGCGAGCGTGTCGATCATGGCCAGGTAGCCCGCCCGCTGGATCTTGGCCTGGCGCAGCATCTGGTCGAGGCGTTCGCCCAGATCGCCGCCGCCGGACCGGCCGTCCAGCCCCGGCACCTCGACGGGCGACAGGTCCGTCGGCCCGCGTCCGCCCACACCGGCGGCGAAGGTCTCGTCGTCGACTCCCGGCAGGTTGATGGCCGCGGCCACCACGTTCTGGACCTCGTGCACCCGGTCGATCTCGCCGCGCAGACCGTCGACCCGCCCCTCGAGGCCGTCGATGGTCGCCATGAGCGCGCGGTTCTCCTTCTGGAACCTGGAGCCCCCGGGCAGCCAGCTGTTGCCGGTGCCGACCCCCACGCCGTACAGCACCGACACGCCGACCAGCACGAGCAGCGTGCCGCCGACGCCCACGATCAGGCCGCGCGGCAGACGGAACTGCCGACTCGCGCCGTGATCCTCGGGCATGTACAGGAAGGTGTAGGATTTCTTGAGCTTCATCGTTCCGTCGTCAGGGCCGCAACATCCATGGGTACGGGAGTCGGCGGGAAAAAAAGCCCCCGTCGACCCATCCGGGTCCCGGGGCCGGCAGGCGCTCCGCACCAGCGGTGCGCGGAAACATGCCTCTTCGCCCCGTCTTTGTCAATCCCCCGGCCCGCCCCCTCGATCCGGCCCCTCACCCGGGACCGCTCCGGGGCGCGCCGCGGAACCACAAGCAAGGACCGGGCCATTCAGGACGCCACCGTCCCGTTTCCTCCCCCATGCGCAACGGGGAGGACCCCAGGCCCTCCCCGTCCGCTCCGGCTTCGACCGGAATCTAGTAGTAATCGTACAGAACGCTGCGGTTCTTGGAGTTGCGCAGCTTGGCCAACGCCTTCTCCTTGATCTGGCGAATGCGTTCCCGCGTCAGCCCCAACCGCTCGCCGATCACCTGCAGGGTCTGGGCTTCCTCGAAGCTCAACCCGAAGTACATGATGATGATCTGGGCTTCCCGATTGCTGAGCACCTCGAGGCACTTGCGCACGTCCTCGCGCAACCCTCTCTGCAGCACAGACATGTCGGGCGTCTCGGCCTCGTCGTCGCACAGGACCTCGGCCAGGGGCCGGTCGCTCCCCATGATGCCGGCGTCCTCCAGGCCCAGCTCGGTCCGGTCGCTGCGCAGGGCGTGGATCACGTCGCTGCGGTCCAGGTCGAGCCGCTCGGCGATCTGCCCCGGACTGGGGTTCGGATTGCCCTCGTTCTGCAGGATCGAGCGGGTGCGGTTGATCTTGATCAGCAGCGCCGTCTGGTTCTGGGGCAGACGGATGGTGCGCGACTTGTCCAGCAGCGCCTGCATGATCGACTGGCGGATCCACCACACGGCGTAGGAGATGAAACGGTACCCGCGCTCCTCGTCGAAGCGGTGGGCCGCCTTGAGCAGGCCCAGGTTGCCCTCGTTGATCAGATCCGAGAGCATCAGGCCCTGGTTGATGTAGCGCTTGGCCACCGAGACCACGAAACGCAGGTTGGCCCGCACGAGGATCTGGAGCGCCTCCTCGTCGCCGTCCTTGATGCGCCGCGCGAGGGCGACTTCCTCTTCCCGCTCGAGCAGGTCGTAGCGGTTGATGTCACGGAAGTAGACCTCGAGGCCCTTCTCGTGCATCGCCGGGAGTATATTCCTCTTGCCAGCCATGGGAGCCCTCCCTGCCAGCGTGGGGGTACCTAGTTCTCGATCCCGCGTGAGCGGGGCTGGACCATGACGGTGTTCTCCTGGCCTCCGGTCCGCACGCGGACCAGCAGGGGATCCAGGCGGGACGCCCATTGCGCCTTGGCCTGTTCGTAGGACGCGAGGTCCATGATCTCCTGATCGGCGATGGAGAGCAGCACGTCGCCCGGGCGGATACCGGCTTCCGCCGCGGGCTGGCCCTCCTGCACCGCCACGACCATGACGCCGGTCGTCGCGGTGACACCCAGTGCTTCGGTCAGGCGGGCGACCCGTGGGTCGTCGCTGTCGACCGAAGCGACCTCCATACCGAGCCAGCCTGCCGCCGGGGAAGCGGCCTGCGGCCCCTGATCCTTCCATTCCACGGGACGCACGGTCAGGACCAGGTCCTGGCCGCCCCGCACGATCGTCATCTTGACGTCCCGACCGGGCGTCGCCGCCCCGATCAGGAAAAGCAGATCCCGGCGCGACTCCACCGGCCGGCCGTCGAAGCCCGTCACCACGTCGCCCGCCGCGAGGCCCGCCGCCGCCGCCGGCGACTCGGCCACCACGCTCACGACCCGCGCGCCGCTGGGCGGCTCGCCGGCGATCTCCTCGCCGACGATCTGGACGACGTCCTCGGTCAGGGCGCCGAGGTAGCCGCGGATGACCCGGCCGTTGGCCCCGAGCTGCGCGTACACCGACTGCACCAGCCGACTCGGCACCGCGAAGCCGATGCCCTGTCCCCGGGCGCTGATGGCCGTGTTGACCCCGACGACCCGCCCCCGGATGTCCACCAGGGGCCCGCCGCTGTTGCCGTGGTTGATGGCGGCATCGGTCTGGATGAAGTCCTGGTAGCGCGGAGTCAGTCCCCCGATCTCCAGATCGCCCCGGCCCTTCGCGCTGACGACGCCCACGGTCAGCGAGCTCTCCAGGTTGCCGAACGGGTTGCCCACGGCGACGACCCAGGCACCCACCTCGAGCGCCTCCGAATCGCCGAACTCCAGCACGGGCAGGCGGCGGTCGCCCGGCGCGATGCGCAGCAGCGCGAGATCGGTGTTCGGGTCGCTCCCCACGAGCTCGGCGCGGTACTCGCGCTTCTCGCCGCTGAAGCGCACGAAGATGGCGTCGGCATCGGCGATCACGTGGTGGTTGGTGAGGATGTCACCGTCGGCGGTGACGACGAATCCCGACCCGGTGGACGGCGACTCGAAGCGCCCCCCCTTGCCCTCCCCGTCGGGGAAGAACTGGCGGTACATCTCCTGCAGCGGGGAGGTGCCCACACCCTCGGCGTTCACCGAACGGATGATGCGGATGTTGACCACGGCGGGCCGCACGGTGCGGCCGACCGCCACGAAGGGCGACACCCCGGGCTCTTCGCCGCGCGCCGGCAGGGGCCGCAGCAGCCCCGTCGCGAGCAGGACCACCACCAGGAACACGAAGGCGCAGACCGCCCCCATGCCAGGTGTGCCGTCCTGGACGGCAGACCGGGCCTGGGCAGACCTGCGCCTGAATGCACCGCCCCGCTCCGGGGAGAGCGGCCGGCGGGCCGGGTTCATGATGTCTCGATCCTGCGGCATTCCGCTCACCGTCCACGTGGGGTCGAGTCCGGTGAAGGGGCGAGCCGCCCGTCCGGGCCCCCGCGAGCGGGGCATCCCGGACGTTTACAGGGAACAAATGGGATTCTATCCGAAAATGAATCCTGCTGTCAATCGGCTTTTTCGGCCCCCTCGCCGGCGTCGGCATCGACGTCGTCACCGGCCGCGGCCTCCTCGTGGGGCTCGATCAGGATGGCGCTCTCGGCCCGGCCGGGATTCAGCGCCGGATCGGTCATGACCCGGGCCGCCGCCCCGGTCGTCGCCGTCGCCGCGCCGTCGGCGGTGGTCTTGCGGTCGGCGTATTCCCGCCGGATCCGGTCGATCTCGTCGTCCTTGGCCCGCAGCTCCCGCTCGAGCTGGCTGATCCGCTCGACCAGGGCCCGCACCCCGTCCTCCTCGAGGATCCCGTCGCGCTCTTCCCGCAGGCCGTTGTACACGAGGCTGCCGAGCTCGCTGAACTGCCGCTCGATGTCCCGGCTGATGCCGAACTTGTCGTACTTGCGCGTCGTGACCCGGGCGACCTCCGTGGTCTTCTCCGAAGTCACCGTGTACCACTCCATCAGGTTCTTCTTCACGTCGTCGAACAGCGACATGACGCCTCCTTTCGTCCCGCCCGCCGGGTCGCATCCGACCGCCCGGCCCGCCGGCGAGATCTCCGGTTGTCAGGGGCCCGTTCATCCTTCAGATTAGTCACATGAACGAGATCCGCCAACACCCTGCCCCCGCTGCGGGTTCCCCGCCCGAGCCCACCGTCGTCTTCGTGTCCGACTCCCACTTCCACCTGGAGCCGGATGCCGACGAGCGGGCGCGCCTCGACCGCTTCTGCGAACTGCTCGCGTGGTCCCGCGGCGCCGACCGCCTCGTCCTCCTGGGCGACATCTTCGACTTCTGGTTCGACTACCCGCATTTCCGCCTCCGGGGCTACGACCGTCTCCTCACCGCCCTCGACGAGGTGCGTGCGGCCGGCACCGAGATCACCTTCATCGGCGGCAACCACGACATCTGGGCGGCCCGCTACTTCCACGACCGCTACGGCTGCCACGCCGACGGCGAGCCCCTCACCCTCCAGCTGGGCCGGCGCCGCGTGCTGCTGACCCACGGCGACGGCCTGCTCAAGTTCGACTGGGCCTACAACAGCTTCCGGGCCGTGGTGCGCACCCGCCTCGGGGTCCTGCTCGCCAAGAGCCTCCATCCGGAGATCCTCTTCGCCCTCAGCACGTGGCTCAGCGGCCACAGCCGCGGCGCCACGCGGGACGAGGCCTCGGCCATCGAGCGCATGGCCGACCGCTGGTTCGACCGCGCCGGGGCACCCGACTGGGACCTGATGATCATGGGCCACGTCCACCACGGCCTGCACCTGCATCGGTCCGGGCGGGAGATGGTCGCCCTCGCCGGCTGGTTCTCCCCCCTCAGCTACGGCCTGCTGCGGGACGGCGAGTTCCGGCTCCTGGAGATGGGAGCCGCTCCCCTGCCCGAGCTCCGCACCCGCGCCTGATCGCCGGCCCGGCAAGCGAAAGGCCCCGCACCGGCAGTGCGGGGCCCCGAATCCGTGCCGCGCCGGGCCCTACCAGGTGAGGAGCAGGGTGAACTTGTGGCCGTCGTCGACACCTTCCAGCTTCGACTCGCCGTAGGCGTAGTCCACGCCGAGGCGGCCGGTGCGGAAGCCCACCCCCGCGGTCAGACCCTGATTGTCGTAGTTGATCCGCGTCCCCGCCCGCAGGGCCAGTTCGGGCAGCAGGCGGTACTCCGCGCCCACGTGGGCCTTCTCGGTGGTGTCGTTGGGCATGACCACGTCGCCGGCCAGGGAGAGCTTGCCGCCCAGCACGTCCGCCGGGCTCCAGTCGGCGCCGAGGCGCACGGCCGTGGGCAGGTCGAACGGGTCCTCGTTCAGGTTGATCTGGCCGCCCAGGTTCGTCACGCTCGCGGCCAACGTCAGGCCCTCGATCATGGCCTTGTGGGTCACGAAGAAGTCGAAGGCGAAGCCGGTGTCCGAGTACAGGTCGATCTTCTCGTAGACCAGCTTGGCGTTCACGCCGAAGCCGAAGCGGTCGCCGAACGGCAGGGCGTACGACGCCCCGAGGGCCACGTCGTAGGGCTTGTAGGTCCCCTCGACCAGACCCGTGTTGTCCTCGCCGCGCCGTTCGATCTCGTCGGAGTAGAGCCCCATGAAGCTGACCCCGAGCACACCGCTCCCGACCCGGTGGGCGACGAAGGCCGCCTCCTGGTTGAACAGACCGAGGTAGCGGTTGTGCTGCAGCAGCAGTTCGGTCTCGAAATCCGCGAAGACGTTGTTGGCCGGATTCCAGTACAGGGCCGCCGCGCCGCGACTGCTCGCCACGCCCGCCTCCCCCATGCCCGCTTCGCGGGCGCCCACGCCGATGCGCAGGGACAGCAACCCGGACTCGCCGGGATTCGCCGCCCGGGCCGCCGGGGCGGCCAGGCTCGCCAGCAGGCCGACCACGACCAGCGCCCCCCTCAAAGTGTTGCTCTTGCGCGCCATGGAATCCCTTTCCTCGACCGGACGCGGCCCGCGGCCCCGACCGGCGTTTGCTTGATCCGTTCCCACCGTCAGCGGACGATGGCGAACTGGATCACCTCGTGCTCGGTTCCCGCCCCCGGCGTCTCGACCGTCAGGCGACACAGGTAGAGCCCGGTCGTCGTCCCGGGCAGGTCCATTTGCAGTTCGAACGGATCGGAGGCCGGCACGTCCCGCCACGCCGACGCGCGGACGAACTCGCCCTCCAGGTTGTACACCTCGGCCCGGACCCGCCCTGCGCCCCGCAGGCGACCGCCGACCTTCAGCGGGCCGCGGCGCAGAGGGCTCGGGTAGCACATCAGGCTCCCGTCGACGAGGCCGCTGCCGGTGGCGACGCCGGGATCGCCGGCCCAGTCGGTCCGGTCGTACCAGCCGCCGCGCCAGATCGAGCCGCCGTGCATGGGCCAGACGGCCCCGAGGGCCGCCACGTCGGCCCACACCGAGACGACCGAGACCGGCTCGGTCTGCAGGCCGCGCTCGCCGTCGGTGCCCACGATACGATCGAACGTGCCGACGGCCACCAGATCGAGGTCGGCCAGGCCGCCGAGACGTCCCAGGGCCGGCGTGCCCGCGGGCGCCGGGCCCGCCAGGGGCCAGTCCGGCTCCCACTCGCCCCGGGTGCCGGTCGCGAAGAGGCGCCCGTCGCGCGTGGGGAAGATGTACTGCTCGCGGCTGTTCGCCGTGGTGACCAGTCGGGCGGCCAGAGGCTGCCCCTGCACCGTCGGTCCACCGGCGAGGTCGCCTGCCAGCGGACGCCGCGGCCAGCCGGTCTGCCAGTCGCCACCGTGCCCGACCCGGCCCAGGACATCCGGGCCGACGAACGAGCCCCCCAGGCCGAGCGGTCCGGCCACCACGCGGTCGGCCGACCACTGCCAGCCGCCGTCCGACGCACGGGGCTCGGCGCCGAAGAGGATCGTCTCGCCCCGGCCCGCCGTGTCGATCACGGCCGCGAAGAAGCGGCGATCGCCGGCACGGCTGTCCGGGGTCTCGCCCAGGGCCGGCGCCCAGGGCCCCGGCTGCCCGGCCAGTTCCCGCTCCACCAGGTTCTCGAAGAGGAGCCCATTCCAGCGGAGCAGCACCAGCCGGCGGCTCCCGCTCGCGGTGTCGGCCACCGCCACCGCCACGATGTCGTCCAGGACCGCCGGCGGCGCGGCGACGCGACCGTCCCCGAGCGACACCGACGTCAGCCGCGCCCCGTCGGGGCCGCCGAAGGCCTCGAGCCAGGCCTGCCCGCCCTCGTGGCGCACCACCGCCGCCACGACCGAGGTGCTGCCGGACGGCGGATAGACCGCCGGATCGGTGGGCAGCAGCACGGGCGGCAGCGTGCAGCCCGGCACGTCGGCGTACAGGCCGAAGGCGCCGGCTTCGACGGTGCGCACTTCGCCGCCGTCGGCGTCGAAGGCATAGATGCCGTCGGCCGCCGTGAGCACGATCTCGGGCCCCGGATCGCCGTCGATGTTGCCGAGGGCCGGCGGCAGGTTCCACGCCACCGGCTGGCCCCCGCGCAGGCCCACCGCCAGCGGCGCGAGGGTCGCCGGATCGCCGTCCGCATCCAGGTACTCGTTCAGGTCGCCATCGAGCACCCACACGTCGCCGTCGGCCCCGCCGAGGATGATCTCGTCGTCCAGCCCGGACGTGTCGAGGTTGCCCACCAGGACGTGGCTGCCGCGCAGATCCGTACCCGCCGGCAATTCCCGGCGCGCCACCAGCACCGGCGCCGCGGGGCTGGCCGGCTCGACGGTGAGCCGGAAGCTCATGGTGTCGGCGTAGTCGAAGGCCCAGTACTCGGTCAGCGTCACCGGATCGGTGTAGAGCAGGGTCATGAACGAGTCGGCGACCACGTTGCTGAATTCCCGGAAGGCCACGCCGGTGTAGGCCCCGCTGGCGGTGTCCGTGCGGGGCAGGTCGTGCGGCGTGAAGGCGTCGGTGAACTCCCCGCGAAAACTGTCGCGGTCGCTGCCGAGCAGGAAGTCCGGATCGGCGCCCGAATCGAGGTCCTGGATGCCGTCCGCCTCCTCCACATCGACCGACTTGTGGCCGGCGTCGGCGTTGAACAGGTTCGCCGGCGCATCGAAGACGTCCTGGATCAGCCCCTCGTCGATGTGCCACACGTAGACGCCGCTGCCCCAACCCAACTCGCCGAACTGGCGGGCGTTGTTCTCGCTCATGGCGAAGTCCCATTCGGCGCCGATCACCCGCTCGACCTCATCCGTCGCGGGGTCGAACTTGCCGGTGGGCGTCCCGTCGCCGTTGCCCGAGTCGGCATCGTAGAAGTCGGGCAGTCCGTTGCCGTTCTTGTCGTCACCGAAGGTCCAGGTGCGGCTGCCGTCCGGATCCTGCAGGCGGTACTCCAGCAGCCAGTACTCGCTGCCACTGATGTCGACCCGGGCGCACGCCAGCGGGCCCTGCGGATCATTCGCCGGCGTCAGCAGGTGCCGGGCGCCGTCCAGCGGTTCGGCCGTGTACGGATCGATCCAACCCATCAGGAGCTTGTTGAACGCGCACGGATGCGGCGGGATGTAGCCCAGGCCGACGAAAAGCCCGTAGCCCATCAGGCCGTACTGGCCGATCCCCTGGCTGTCGGGCCGTCCGGACGGCGTGAAGTCGCTCAGGGAGAGCATGCCCAGGTGCAGACCCACCTCGAAGCAGTACACGCCGAGGCTCCCGAAGCCGCCGCCGATGCCGCCGATGGGATCCTGCTGTTCGGTCTCGGGCAGGATGAGCACGCGGTCGATGCCCGTTCCCGCGGGGAAGCCCGGCGCCGCCAGGTAGGGCTGGGCGAGCTGACTGTCCTCGTGGGCGGCGGCGAAATCGTCCGGATCGAGATAGGTGCTGAAGATCTGCTCGGGGCTGTCGCCGAGGATGTCGGTCTCCTCGCCCGCACCGGCGTGCACGAGGATGACCGTGTCGTAGGCCGGGAAGTCGATCTCCGCCCCGAGCGAGTCGACGACCTGCTGCGCCATGAGGATGGACTGCTCACCCTCGGTCGGGTGGTCGCCGTAGTAGGCCATGGGCTGCGGGAGGTTGATCGTGCGCGGATGCACCGTGGTGCTGAGCGCCAGGCGGCCGCCGCTGACGGCGTCGAAGTAGTCGGCGACCTTGCCGAGCAGATGGTCGAAGTAGACCGAATCGTGGGCTGCGTAGTGCCGGTCGCTCTGCCGCGGCGGGGGGAAGTCGCCCGGCTCCAGCCCGTGCCGACCGAGCATCAGGCTGTCCGCGAAGTCGCACATCAGGACGATGGCGTTGAGGGTCGCCGGCGCCTTCTCGCCGGCCAGGCGCCGCCGCTGCACGCTCCGGGAACCATCTTCCCGCAGGGGGGCGCTCTGGCGCCAAAGCCGCTCCCTGACCTCGGCCGACGGGGTCGCGAAGGGACCGTCAACGGGCGGCGGGGTCGCGGCGGAACCGTTCGCGAAGGCCGGAATCAGCAGGGTCAGGGCGACCAGGGCGGCGGCTGGGATTCGCATCGACTTCGGGCCTTTCGGACTCGTCGGAACGCGGGCGGAACGGTCGCACCGCATCCGGGACTGATCCCGCGCAAGTGGGGCAAATGCAAGGGGGGCAATCGCCGCGGATTATAGGCAGCGTCCCCGACGCGGTCAATGCCGGGGACGCCTGCCCTGGAAAAGTACGGAGAGCCCAACGCGGTACCTGTCACCCCTGATCGACATTCCCTCGCCGGGCTCTCCATTCCTGTGCCGGTGTCCCCGTCCGGTCGGTTCGTGTCCCTTCCCGCATGGCTGCCAACCTTCTCGAGAACCAGGTCCCTCTCCGGCCGACGGGTGATGGGGGAGAACCACCGACACAAGCTCGAATTTCCTCTTCGCCGACGCCCTCCCTAGCGACGTCCGGTGTCGCGTCCACCGCGGGATCCGCCCGAGCGCGAACCGCCCGAGCGCGAACCGCTGCTCGAATTGCTGCTGCCGCCGGAGCGTTCCCGCGAGCCGGAGTTGCTGCGGACGCCCGCGTCCGAGGACTTGCGCGACGAACCGCCATCCGACCGCGGCTTCACCGTCTCGCGGCTCCCCGCGCGCGAACGGCTGTCATTGTCGCCCGTGGCCTCGCCGCGCCCGCGCGAGTTGTCGGTGCGCGAACGCGTGCTCTCGTCCCGGCCACGATTCGTATTCCAGACCCGCGTGCTGCGGGTGCGGGGCTGGACCGACTTGGAGTCGCCGCCTCCCCGGCTGCCGCTCGCACTGCGGGTGTTGACCGTGCCGGACGACGCGGCGCCCGACCGCCCGTTGCCGACCACGGACGAGCCTGCGTCGATCCCGCCGCCGGCGGCGCTCCGTCCGCCCACGCGGGTCGTGCCGCGCCAGGTGTCGTCGCGCGAAACGGGCACGAGCCCCGCGCGGCGGCCCTCGCCGGCCGCCGTGTGCCGGCGATCATCGCCGACGACCCGGGTCCCGGCACCGGTCCGCACGTTCTCACGGATGCGCAGGCCGCCGCGACCGTCCGCCGCCGTGCGATCGAAGTCGCGTCGGGTCCGCGTGCTGGGGGCCTCGCCGCGGTAGCGCGTGTCCGCCACGGTCCGGCCGGAGACGTCGCCGCGGGCCACGTCGACCCGGGTGCGGCTCCGCATGGCGTCCCGCTTGCTGTCAGGAACCTCGCGGGACCGCACCATGGCCGAACCGCGCTGGTACTCGCGCGTCTTGGTCGCCACGCCGTCGCGCATCTCGAGCCGCGTCCGGTCCAGGGGGCGATAGCGTCGGTGCCCGGAGTTGTACACGGTCACGCAGTCGCCATAGTAGTAGGGAGAGTAGGACCAGTCGTAGCACGCGCTCCACCCCCAGCCCCAGCCGTACCAGGGAGCGCAGCGGTAGTAGGGCCGGTACCAGTAGTTCACCCAGGGGCTCCAGGTCCAGGGGTCCAGGTACACGTACACCGGGTTGCCGTAGACCGGATAGTAGCCGTAGCGATCGTACCAGCCGTTGTACCAGGAGTAGTCGTACTCGATGGTCAGGGTGCACTCGTCCCGGTAGGGATCGTAGGCCACGTCGTCGTTGACGTGACACTGGTTGCACAGGTAGCGCGGATGCTCCACCGCCTGGTGCACGTAGTAGCTGGCGTAGTTGGTCACCACGAATTCGCCGGAGTCCTCGAGCCCGGTCACCGCGAAGTTCACCTCGTTCATGGCCAGGAACGGATCGCCCGCCACGCGGAAGTCGTAGCGCTCGGCCGCCTGCTCGTGGTGGAAGTCGATCTCCAGGGCCCGCAGGTCGAAAGGATAGCGGGACACGACGGCCTCGACCAATCCCTGCCCTTCGTTGGCCGAAACCTTCAGCTCCCGCGCGCCGGTGACCGGCAGGGCGTATTCGTGGCCCCCGAAAACGAAGCCGTCGTCGAACCGGCTGCGGGGCCAGAGCACCTCGACCACCCCGTCGGCATCGATGCGGTAGACGACGGCATAGGCGTCGCGGTTCACCTCGAAGGACACGCCGAGCTTCTCGCCCTTGCGGTAGATCTCGTCGCTGGCGCGGTCGGTCCAGACCTCCACCCGCAGCGTGTTGGTGGCGTAGTCGAAGTCGTCGGCGCCGTCCGCCTGGCTCCGCGTGTAGTCGTCGATGGTCTTGGCCGGCTGATAGGCCGCCGCGCCCCCCACTTCGCCAGCGGGCGACTGGGCGCCGGCAGCCGTCGCCAGGAGTCCAGCCAGGAGGAACAGGGCCAGGGCGAAGAAGCCCTTCGGTCGGGAGTGTTCGTGGAGTTGCGTTCGCAAGCAGGTCATGGCTTCACTCTCCTTTCCTTCGCTCTAGAGCTTCATCAGCACGGGCTTCTCGTCGCGGGCGCCCTCGTCGGGCTCCTGCAGCTCCGGCAGGTTCGCGATCAGCTGGTAGGCCCAGATCAGGTCGACCGAACTCGCATTCACCCGCTCGATTCCGAACTTGGCGTAGTGCAGTTCCTGGGTGCCCGGCTCCACGATCTCGACCACGTAGACGTGCCCCGTGACGAGTTCGAGCCTGCCGGTGCGGGAATAGCCGTTCTCCGGGGCCCAGGACACGCCTTCGAAGATCACATGGCCGCTGGCATCGAGGAAGACCCCGAAATCCTGGATCTGGGTCGTCGCCGGGTCGGCCAGGGCATAGGCGATGCCGTTGTCGAACTCGATGCGGATGTTGTGGTAGCTCGCCGGCGCGACCACGCCCGCATCCAGGATTCCGGTCGCGGCCGCGGCCGCCCCGAAGTTGAAACACGAGCGGTCGCTGTTGACCCCGGCGCTGTCGTGGACCCGGACGGGCGTGAACCACCCGTTGACGTCGAGCGGACTCATGGGCAGCGGGGCGTCGGCCACGAACTCGAAGCTGAGCGCGCTCTCCCGCCCGGCCGCATTCACCGCCGCCACGGCGTACTCGTACTGGCGGCCGTTCTCCACGTCCGCGTCGATGAACCAGTGCAGGCCGCTGCTGGGGTCGTAATTCTCGTTCCAGGCCACTTCGCCGATGAAATAGAACTCGCGGTTCGGATCGAACTCGTCGCCGAAATCGTAGAAGCGGCTGTAGATCGCGTAGGAGGTCACGTTCTCGTTGTAGGAGTCGTCGTACGGCGCGTACGCGATGTCGTACCACTGGACGATGACCTCGTTGTTGCCGCTGATGCTGTGGACACCGGTGGGAACGACAGGGGGCGGCAACTCCACGCAGTTGAGGCAGTCTTCGTCGGATTCGCAGCCCGCCAGCGCAGCCAGCAGGCCGAACAATCCGACGACCAGCAGGCGGCGGAAATCCGCCCTGGGCCCCCGCGTCGAAACGGCGTCCCATCCCTGGGAAGCCGCAGGCCGCGTCGAATTCGCCTTGAAAACCGTCAGCTGCTTGTCCATTGCACGCCTCCTGTCGTCACCATGTTCGCCACGCCCGTATCGCAGGCTTCGTGCCACAGCGGCCGCCGCCGCCCAAAGCCGCGTTCGGCCGGGATCGTCCGGCATTCCGGTCGGGGCCGCCCGGGCGTCCGGTGATGAGCTTAGTTGTTATTTCAAAAAGAGATAGACATCCCCACGCGAGCAACCGGCGGCATGGCAAGATCTCCACCGCGCTCCGCGAGATGCAGTAACCGCCCCTCGTGCAGCCGCTTCCGACCGCCGGACGATGTGCGCATTGTGGGACAGATTCCCCAAAATGAGACGAAGAAGACGGGCGGCTGGCGACCGGGGACGCCGCAGCCGAAGGGAGGGGCCGGGACCGGCGCCCGGGGACAAATGAGGACATGGAGACAAAAAGAAAAAGAGCCCCGCCTTGCGGCCCCGGTCTTGGATCTCGCCTTTCCAACACCGGTTAAGGGCTCTTTTATAGAATCTCCGGTGAGAGATCCTGAAATCGTGTGCGACCCGACTGTCCTTTGATATTCGTGTTTCGGGAGAAGAGGTTCCGTTCTCTCTCGCGACCAGGAAATGATTGATCAGACCCCACCTCTTCACAATCCTTCTGGCCGCACTTCTTGTTGAAAACGCCCTCGATGCCGGTAAGCGTTGAGGGGACGAACCTTCTTTCTCCCGAAAACACGAATGTCAAAGATCGATCAAAGTCTCGAAGAGGTTCCCTGTAACTCGCCCCTTCTTGAAGAGACCTTTTGCACGGGCCGTACCAACCTCCCACACATTGTTTACATTTTTTTAACTCCCTATCCTGCAACGCCTTAATGAGCCACGAGCAACCCCGGCAGGCCCCTCTGACGACCGCGATCAGGGTCGATCTATAAATTCCATTTACAGTTCGTGGCGGGCAAAAATTAACCCGCTGCCTGGCAACGGGTTAATCTATCAATTCTGGTTCGCGGCGGGATCGGGCCCCTGTCCCATCCTTTACAGTACGGGAGCCATCCTACCCCGCAGCGATCCCGTAGTGCCGGATCTTCTTGAGCAGATTCGGATAGCTGATCTTCAGGCGCCGAGCGGCCTCGGACTTGTTGCCTTCGGCGGCGCGCAAGGCCCGGGTGATCTCGCGGCACTCGATCACGGCCAGGGTCTCCCTGAGCGGCACGATGGCGGCCTCGCTCGCGGCGGCCGCCCCCAGGTCGCCCACGATCTCCGCGGGCAGATGCTCGGGCCGCAGGACACCTTCGCCGTGGGCCAGGACGATGGCCCGCCGCAGGGTCTTCTCGAGCTCGCGCACGTTGCCCGGCCACGCGTGGGCCAGCAGCGCATCGAGGAAGGCCCGATCGAGGGCCGGCACCGAGCCGGTGATCTCCTGCCCGAACCGCTCGACGAAATGGCGGGTCAGCAGTTCGACGTCGTCCGGCCGCTCCCGCAGGGAAGGCATGACGAGGGGGAAGTCCAGCAGTCGATAGTAGAGGTCCTCGAGGAACTCGCCCCGCTGGGCCATGTCGTGCAGGTCGGACTTCGAGGCGCAGATGATCCGCACATTGACCTCGAACTCGGTGTTCGCGCCGACGGGACGGACGACCCGGGTGTCGAGGAAGTGCAGCAGCTTGCCCTGCATGCTGAAGGGCATCTTGCCGATCTCGTCGAGGAAGACGGTCCCTCCCTCGGCCTCGGCCAGCAGCCCCTTCTTGTCGCTGTGGGCCCCGGTGAAGCTGCCGCGCTTGTGACCGAAGAGCTCCGATTCCAGCAGGGTCTCCGGAATGGCCGCGCAGTTGATCGACAGGAAGCGGCGGTCGGCCCGTTTGCTCAGGGCGTGGATCGAGTAGGCCAGCAGCCCCTTGCCCGTGCCCGTCTCGCCGTTCAGGAGCACGGTCAGATCGCTCGGCGCGACCTTCCGCGCCAGGCCGAGCACCTCGAGCATCTTGCTGTTCTGCGTGATGATGTTCTCGAAGCTCTCGACGCGGTCGAACGGCGTCACCGTTTCCGCATCGGCGGCGCCGCGCCCCTTCTCGTAGAGGAAGAGGGCCAGGAAGCCCATGTAGGTGGCCAGGAAGTCGAGGCTCGAACGATCGAAAGCGACTCCCGTGGCTCCCAGTCCCGACTTGCCCAGGTAGAGCAGACCGAACTGGCGGTCGTGCAGGGCGATCGGCATGAAGACACAGCTGTCGGCGACCGTGATCAACGCCGGGACGGCGGCGACCACGTCATCGGCCCCGTCCAGACGGGAGAAGAAGCAGGTCCCGGACCGGCGGCCGGCGGCCAGTTCCGCGTCGAACCAGCGGGTGAGCTGCTCGGCCAGATTCTCGGTCATTCCCTGGCGGGCGGCGATCTTCAGGCGAGTCGCGCCCTGCTCGTGTTCGACCATGGCGATGAATCCGGTGTCGGCCCCGACGCGCTCCATGCCGGCACCCAGAACCACACCCAGGTTCCGCGGCACGGCCGGACCGCCCTTGGCGAACAGGCCCGGCAGGCCGGAAATGGCCTGCAGGTGGGACTTGGCCGCCCCCACGCCGCCCAGCAGTCCGGACTCGATCCGGTTGCGCAGCGACACCACCGAAGCGTCCAGTTCCGCATCCTCGCAACCGGCCGCGTGGCGCTCCAGTTCGAAAACCGTCAGCAGGGCGTCGTCATACTGGTCGAGGCGGATCTGCACCTGGGCCAGTTTCTCCAGCACACGGCAGAGCACCAGGTCGCTGACCGCGGCGGCCCCGGTGTCCTGGGCGTCCATGAGGAACCGGCGGAACAGGAGCAGTTCGGCCTCTCCCGCCCCGTCGAGGCGATGGTCGGCGAACTCGAGGATCGCCTGGCACCAGAGGTGCGGCAGGTTCTGCTCCTGGAAGGTGGCGATGGCCTGCCGGAAGTGATGGTCGGTCTGCTGCCAGTCGCTGCGGGCCGCGTACGCCTTGCCCAGGGTCAGGTGGCAGAATCCGATCTCGTAGTGCTCTCCGCATTTCTCGCAGATGGCGATGGCGACCTGGCTGACGGCGATGGCCTCGTCGGCCTGCCCCGCCGCGAGATGGGCCTCGCCCATGCGGCGCTGCAACTCGCCTTCCAGATCGTTGCCCGAGGCGATGGCGCGGGACTTCTCCAACCCGACCTGATAGTTGAACCGGGCCTTGTCCGGGTCGCCACGCTGCAGGAAGATGTCACCGAGGTACTCGTCGGCGATGACGGCCTCGCGCATGAAGCGGTGCTTCTCGGCCAGGCTCTTGCCGTTCAGCAGGAGCGTCTCCGCCCGGGCGTATCGTCCGGCCAGGGTTTCCAGGCGGCCCATGGCCAGGTTGAGGCGGGCTTCCTGGATACGGTCGCCCAGGCTGACGGCCAGGCGCAGCCCCTTCTCGAGCAGGGTGCGGGCCTCGCCCAGGCGGTCGATCTTCTGGAGGGTGATGCCCTGGTTCAGGTAGAACAGGGGCATCAGGTGGCTGGCGCCGATCCGATGAGCCAGTTCGACGGCTTTTTCCATCTGGGCCAGGGCCTTGTCCCAGCGGCAGTCGTTCTTCTCCATGAGGGCGAGGTTGTTCAGGAGGTTGGCCACGCCGAGATCCTCGCCGATGCGGCGGTAGGTCGACAGGCCGTCGGCGAAGAACTCGCGCGCCTTCTCCTGACGTCCGAGCCGCACATGGCAGATGCCCATGATGGTCTGCAGACGGGCGACGGCAGCATGCTCGTCGGTGAGGGCCAGGACCGCGAATGCGCGCTTCGCCAGGTTCAGCGCGTCGTGGAGGCGTCCTCGCTCCCGGTAGACGTCGGCCCGGCGCAACTCGAAGGTCGCCATGAGCACGGCGTTCTCGGCCGGGTCGGCCAGGCCCGACGTGCGGCCGACCAGGGAGACCGCCCGATCGAGCAGGGCCTCGCAGTCGTCCAGCTGGCCGAGCCGAAGCAGCGAGTCGATGGCCTTGCGCAGGACATCGACGGCCTTCTCGCGCGAGACGGCGGCGAGGGCTTCTTCCTCGAGGAGTTGGCGGTAGTAGTCGAGGGCAGACGAAAAAGCGGACGAGTGGTAGTGCAGATCGCCCACTTCCTCCAGACGGCTCCAGGCCGCGGCGTCGACGATCCGCCCCGAAGACTGCCGTCCGGCGGGGTAGCGATCCTGATTGTTGAAATTGTCTCGCATCAACCGTTCCCTCGGCGAGGAAGTGGACCGGTGACTTGACCAGTTGTACTCCCGGCTGGCGGGCCGTCCGAATCCTACGGACAGCCTAGATCGCCAGCAACTTGATCAGCGACAGCACGTAGAGCAGGGTTTCCGTCTCAGCCACCCCATCGAGCCCATTCGACGCCCGGATCAGCAGATCGTCGTCGTCGGTCAGACCATTGCCGGTTCCCATCCCGTCCGGATCACCATCCGGCCCGTTGAGAGTCCCGTCCAGATCGCCGGATTTCACATCGGAATCCGGCACCGAGATCGAGTCGGCAACGTCCGCCTTGGCCATGGGCGCGGACACCGCGCCTCCCACCACGAACACTGTCACCAGAAGAACCAGAACCAGATTGATTCTCTTCATGTTCTTCTTACTCCTTGGCAAAACTGCACCCCGTCGAACAATTCGAACAGATTCTGAGGCCGCCCGGACCGACATGCCTTCGGTTCCGGATGGCGGATGATTCTCTTTATTTACGGATCGGGACACGGCTTGTCAACACCTGTCTCCATCCGTTGACGGTCGGAATCGGGACCGCCGGGCGGATACCCCCACCCCGGGTCAGTCGACCGAAGGCTGCGTGCGCAGGTCGTACTTCGTGATCTTCTTGTACAGGTTGCTGCGCTGCATGCCGAGCACCTCGGCCGTCTTGCTCACATTATAGAGGTTTTCCTTCAGCTTGTGTTGCAGATATGCGCCCTCGCTGAGGGACTTGAACTCCTGGAAGTCGTTGCAGGCGAAGAAGGACTCCCCCGGATCAGCCGTCTGGCCGGCCCCCGGCAATGGGGGCAGATCCGAGGGTTGGACGATGTCGCCCGAAGCCAGGATCAGCATACGTTCCACAAGGTTACGCAACTCGCGCACGTTGCCGGGCCAGGAATAGGAGCGCAGGATCGCCAAGGTTTCCGGCGCGTAGGTGCGCGGTCTGGTCTTGAGCCGCTTGGCCAGGTCGGCCATGAACCAGTTCAGGAGCAGTTCGACGTCGCCTTCCCTTTCCCGCAGGGGAGGCANATGGATCGACAGGACATTGAGGCGGAAGAAGAGGTCGTCGCGGAAGTCACCGTCGCGGACCTGTGACGCCAGGTCGCGGTTGGTGGCGGCGACGATGCGCACGTCGACGCTGCGGGTGGTGGTGTCGCCGACCCGCTGGAAGCGGCTCTCCTCGACCGCCTTGAGGACCTTCGCCTGGGCTTCCTCGCTCATGTCGCCGATCTCATCGAGGAAGAGCGTGCCGCCGTCGGCCTGCTCGAACTTGCCGGTCCGGTTGCGGTCGGCACCGGTGAAGCTCCCTTTCTGGTGCCCGAAGAGCTCGGACTCGACGAGTTCACGCGGGATCGCCGCGCAGTTCACCTCGACGAGGGGACGATCGCGGCGCGCGCTCGCCTGATGGATGGCCCGGACGACGAGTTCCTTGCCGGTGCCGTTCTCGCCGGTGATCAGCACCGTGCCCTCGCTGGCGCCGACCTTCTCGATGAACGACCGGACCTCGCGGATGCCCCGGCTCTCGCCGATGAGCGGATGGGCGTGCGAGGTCTGTTCCACCATGGTCGCCACGCTCTGGCGCGCCTGATGGTGATCGAGGCAGTTGTTGAGGGTCACCAGCAGCCGGGAACGGTCGAGGGGCTTCTCGAGGAAGTCGTAGGCCCCCTGCTTCACCGCCTCGACGGCCGTCTCGATGTTGCCGTGACCGGAGATGACGATGACCGGCAGGCCCGGCGCCGCGGTCCGCAGCTTCTCGAGGACCTCGAAGCCGTCCATGCCCGGCATCTTCACGTCGAGCAGGACCACGTCCGGGACCGCCTTGTCGACCATGGCCAGGGCCTCGGCGCCCGATCCGGCTTTCTGCACCTGGTATTCCTCGTAGGTGAGGATCATCTCGAGGGTCTCTCGGATGGCGATCTCGTCGTCGACGATCAGGACGGTCTTCACGTTCACCTCGCTGCCGGGCGGTCGATCTCCCTTGCGCCCGGGCCGGAAAGGCGGGTTATTGTCGGCTGCGGCACGCGGCCGATTCCCCCCCATTGTCCGCAGAGGAATCGCCCCAGGCAACCCCCAACTTCACCGCCCCCGCCGCGGGACGGCGGTCGCGGTGCGATCTGCGATGCAAAACCTCACCTGCCAACCCCTCCTGCGGGACCTGGTTCCGGATCAGTTCGCGGCGCTCGCCGCGGAATTCGACGTGCCGGCCTATCGCTCGCACCAGCTGCGGGAGTGGGCGCTGAAGCACGGCGCCCTGGCCTGGGACGACATGGCCAACGTCCCCCGGGCGCTGCGGGAGGCCGCGGCCAGGCGCTTCGACCTGCGGGGACTCGAGGTGCGGGAACGTCAGGTGTCCCGGGACGGCACGCGCAAGTTCCTCTTCGCCACCCGCGACGGCAACACCATCGAGAGCGTGATCATCCCCATGGCCGAGCACGTGACGTTCTGCCTGTCGACCCAGGTGGGCTGCGCCATGGCGTGCACCTTCTGCGCCACGGCGCGCGGCGGCCTGGTGCGCAACCTGAGTCCGGGCGAGATCATCGAGCAGATCCTGCACCTGCGGCGGGACCTCGCCGCCGAACCCGTCCCCGGTCGGGGCGACCGGCAGCACAACGTGGTCTTCATGGGCATGGGCGAACCGCTGGACAACTGGGAAGGGCTGGCGCCGGCCCTGGAGAGCATGCTGCATCCGGACGGCCTGGGCATGTCGCGACGGCGGGTCCAGGTCTCGACCAGCGGTCCGGCCGCAGGGCTGCGGCAGCTGATCGCGGCGAATCCCGGCGTGGGGCTGACCCTGAGCCTGGGCGGCTCGACCGACGAGGAGCGGCGCCGGATCATGCCGGTGCCCGGGCGCACGACGCTGGCCGAAGCGATCGATCTGGCCGCCGAGTACGGCCGGGTGGCGGCCCGGCGGGTGACGGTGGCGTGGGTCGTCATCCGGGAGCGCACCGATCGGCCGGAGCAGGCCGAGCGGCTGGCCCGCCTGTTGAAGGGCCGGCACATCAAGGTGAACCTGATCCCGTGGAATCCCCTCGACGATTCGCGGCTCGAGGCCGCGGACGAGGGCGCCGTGCTCGCCTTCCAGGCGGTGCTGACCGGCGCCGGCGTCCCGACGTTCATCCGCGCCAGCGGCGGCCGCGACATCGATGCGGCCTGCGGCCAGCTGCGGCGCAAGCGCGCCTCCTGATCATCGCGGCGACCTGGACGGCAAACGGCTCCCGCCACCGGCGGGAGCCGTTCGCATGCCGAGGTCCGGACGCGTCGTCGCGCCGGTTCCGCGTCAGATGACGTCGGCGAGGTTGGTGCGGTCGAGGGCGCCGGTGAGCGCATCCTGCGCTTCGCGCCAGACACCGGCCACCGCGCACGTGTCGGCGTCCTTGCAGGGATTGACCTTCCGCAGGCAGTGGTTCAGGACGATGCCGCCCTCGCACACCTCGACCACATCGCGCAGGGTGATCTCCTCGGCCGGACGCCCCAGACTGAAGCCCCCCTTGACGCCCCGGTGGGACTTGACGATGCCCGCCTGCCCCAGCATCTGGAAGATCTTCGCGAGGAACGCTTCGGACACCTCGCAGGAACCGGCGATGACCTTCAGCTGCACCGGCGCGTCGTCGTTGCGCCGCGCCAACTCCTGCAGGCCCCTGATTGCGTACTCCGTCTGGCGTGTGATCTGCAGCATCGCTTTCGTCCTCCCACCCGGGTCCGGGACCCGTTGGTCCGTGGCGTGTGATGAGTCTGTGGGTTCAAAAAAGGTCTGCTCTTATCCGAAAGTCAAACGTCAGAATGTTGTTGAAAATGAAGGGCCTTTTCAGCGAGACGCGACAGCGGCGGCAACCCGTCGGCGGGAGCGGCGAAGCAGCCCGGGGCGCCCGGCCGCGACGCCCGCCAGCGGCTGCTGTCGCCGCGGAGGCGGGCCGGCAGCTCGGCCCGCGCGGGCAATTCGCAGCCGAGGACGGTGGCCTGCAGACGGTACCGTGTGATGCCGTGGCGGACGGTGCCGAGGGTCTCCCACCCGCCCCCGGCGGGGCCCATCGCGTCCGGCAGATCGAGCCGGTCGGCGACGGACCCCCAGGGGACCGCGGGGACGTCCGGACCGGACCACCAGGCCGTCGTGGGCAGACCCCAGAGGCCCCGGTGCAATCCGGAGAAATCGTCGCGGACGGAGCGCCGCCCGGGCGCGCTGCTCGGCCAGGCCCCGGCGGACGGCGGCTCGAGAAAGACGCGGTCGCGCCACCGCACCACGAGCAGCGCGAGCCCCACCTCCTCGGGACGACGGGGCGGGCGCGGGGGCGGCACCCGGTCGGCCCAGCCGCCACGGCCGGCCCGGCACGATCCGGCCACGGGGCACTCGCGGCAGCGGGCGTCGCGGGCCCGGCAGACGAGGGCGCCGAGTTCCATGAGGGCTTCGTTCCAGGGTCCGGGCGCGGCGGCCGGCACGAGAGCCGTCCCCAGATCGTCGACGGCGCGCCGACGTTCCGCCTCGCCACACGCCGCCCAGGCGTCCGGGTCGGTCACCGCCCAGCGGGCCAGGACGCGTCGCGCGTTGGCGTCGAGGGCCGGCACGCGCTCGCCGAGGCCGAGGCTCGCGATGGCGCCGCTGGCGTAGGGACCGACGCCCGGCAGGGCGCTCCACTCGTCGCGGTTCGCCGGCCAGACGCCCCTCCGCTCGCCGACGATGCAGCGGGCCGCCGCGTGCAGGTTGCGGGCCCGGGAGTAGTAGCCCAGCCCCGCCCAGGCGGCGAGCACGTCGGACTCGGGGGCGGCGGCCAGGGCGGCCACCGACGGGAAGCGCTCCATGAAGCGGATCCAGTACGGCACCACGGCCTGCACGGTCGTCTGCTGCAGCATGATCTCGCTGATCCAGATGCCGTACAGGTCGTCGCCGTCGCGCCACGGCAGGTCGCGCCGGACCCCGGCGAACCAGTCGTCGAGACGGGCGGCGAAGGCGGGGTCGTCGGGCATGCGCAGCAGGTCGAAGGCCGTCTCCATCTGTTCCTCCCGCGGGGTGCGGTCGATGCCGATTGACAAAGGTCGGACGAGCGGTGACCATGTTCGGACTCGCCCGCGCGTTCCGCAACCGCAAGTCCATTCCCACGGTCCGGGAGGCCCCATGTCCGTTCAGACCATCCCCGAGCTGTTCCTCGCCGCCATGCGGGAATACCCGCGGCCGGACTGCTTCTCCTATCGCGACGGCAGCGGCCAGTACGTGGACGTGTCGAGCGAGGAGGCCCTGCGTCGGGTGCGCGCCCTGCGCTTCGGACTGAAGTCGCTCGGGGTGCAGCCGGGCGACCGGGTCGCGCTGCTGTCGGAGAATCGCCTCGAATGGGCCCTGTGCGACCTGGCGACCCAGTGCGCCGGCGCCGTGGTGGTGCCCATCTACCCCACGCTGCTCGAGGAGACGATCCGCTACATCCTGCAGGACTGCGAACCGGTGGCCGTCTTCGTCTCGTCCGAGGAGCAGGCCCGCAAGATCCACGCGATCCGCGAAGACCTGCCGTTCGTGCGCGACGTCATCTCGTTCGACGCCGTGGCGGTGCCCGACGTGATGCCCCTGGACAAGATCAAGCGCATCGGCCAGAACCTGGTCGACCAGAACCCGCCGACGCCGGCCGAGGACTGCACGCCGGTCGCCAAGGACAGCCCCTGCAGCATCATCTACACCTCGGGCACGACGGGCAACCCCAAGGGCGTGGTGCTCACCCACTGGAACTTCGTCTCGAACGTGCTGAACGTGGGCAAGGTGATCTCGTTCAACCGGGACGACCGCTGCCTCAGCTTCCTGCCCCTGAGCCACGTGCTCGAACGCATGGCCGGGTTCTACACCATGCTCCACTCCGGCGTCGGCATCGCCTACGCCGAGCGCATGGACACGGTGCCCGTCGACGTCCTCGCGGTGCGGCCGACCATCATGATCTCGGTGCCACGCCTGTACGAGAAGATCTACGCCAAGGCAGCCTCCCTGGCCGTCGCCGCCGGCGGCGTGAAGAAGAACATCTTCTTCTGGGCGCGCAACGTGGGGATCCGATGCGCGGAGATCGAGACCGAGGGCGGCCGCGTGGACGGTTGGCTCGCGTTCCAGCGCGGCCTCGCCGACAAGCTCGTGTTCGCCAAGCTGCGCGCCAAGCTCGGCGGCCGCGTGCGCTTCATGGTGTCGGGCGGGGCGCCGCTGAACCCCAAGATCAACAAGTTCTTCTACGGCGCGGGCATGGTCATCCTCGAGGGCTACGGCCTGACCGAAACCAGTCCGGTCCTGAGCTGCAACAATTTCGGCGCCACGCGGTTCGGCAGCGTGGGCCGGCCCCTGCTCGACACGGAGATCCGCATCGCCGAGGACGGCGAGATCCTCGCGCGCGGACCCCAGATCATGGCCGGCTACTTCAACAACGAGGCCGCCACGCGCGAGGTGCTCTCGGCCGACGGCTGGCTGTCGACCGGCGACATCGGGCACATCGACCAGGACGGCTACGTGTTCATCACCGACCGCAAGAAGGATCTCATCGTCACCGCCGGCGGCAAGAACATCGCCCCGCAGCCCATCGAGAACCGCTTCGCCACCAACAAGTACGTGACGCAGATGGTGGTCATCGGCGACAAGCGCCAGTACCTGACCTGCCTCATCGTGCCCAACTTCGAGGTGTTGGAGGAGTTCGCGGCCGGGGCCGGGCTGGCCAACGTCGGCATCGCCGACCTGCTGCGCCACCCCCGGGTGCTGGAGCTGTTCGATACCGTGCTCGCCGACATGAACCGTGAGCTGCCGGGCTTCAGCCAGATCCGCAAGTGCGCCCTGCTCGAGCGCGAGTTCACCCTCGACGACGGGGAACTGACGCCGACGATGAAGGTCAAGCGCTTCGCCATCAATCGGAAGTACAAGGACATCATCGATACCATGTACCCCGCTCCCGTCGCGGGCGAGGACATGGCTTGAGGATCGCGAACCGATGAACGCGACCGGCGCCGCGGAGAACTACTGGCTGCGGCCGGTGGTCTGCACCACCGCCGGGCTGATCGGCAACGTGCTGCTGTCGGCCGGCAAGCTCGTCTTCGGCGTCCTCGCCGGTTCGGCTGCGCTCGTGGCCGACGGCTTCCACAGCCTCGCCGACGTGCTCAGCGACGTGGGGATCCTGCTCGCCCTGAAGGCCGCCTCCCGCCCGCCCGATCAGAACCACCCCTACGGCCACCACAGCTTCGAGACCCTGGGCGCGGTCGTGGTCGCCCTGTTCATGCTGGTGACGGCCGGGCTGATCGCGCGGTCGGCGGTGCTCCAGATCGTGCGGGGGCAGTCGCTCCATCCGGAGTGGCCGGCCCTGGCCGCCACGCTGATCTCGGTGGCCGTCAAGGAGGCCATGGCCCGCTACACGCTGCGGGCCGGCCGGGTGAACAACAGTCCGGCCCTGCTCGCCAACGGCGCCATGCACCGCTCGGACGCGATCAGTTCCCTCGCCGCGGCCGCCGGCATCGGCGGCGCCATGGCCGGCTGGCCGATCCTCGACAGCATCGGGGCCGCGGTCATCGCGCTGTTCATCCTGAAGATGGGCATCGACCTGATGCGCGAGAACGTCATGGCCCTCATGGACACCATGCCCGACGCGGCCCTGCTCGCGGAGATCTCGCGCGAGGCCGGAGCCGTGGCGGGGGTGCAGGAGGTGCGCAGCCTGCATGTGCGCCAGCGGGGTTCGTGGTACCTGGCGGACGTGCGGCTGGCGGTGCATCCGGAGAACACCATCGCCACGGCCCACGACATCGGGCACGAGGTGGAGCACCGGGTGCGCGAACGGGTCGACAAGGTGGCGCGGGTGTTCGTGCACGTCGAGCCGGGAGCGGACACCGACGACGGGCGCCCCGGGCGGAGCTGACGGGCGGCTACTTCCGGTCGGCCCGGTTTCCCATGACCACCGTGAACCGCAGGGGCGAACCGTCGCGCCGCACTTCGACCTCGACCAGGTCGCCGGGGTCGTGGGCGCGCAGGACGCGGGTGAATCCGGCGAGGTCGGCGATGGGTTCGCCGGCCATGCGCACCAGGACGTCGCCCTTCTGCAGACCCGCCCGGGCGGCGGGGCTTCCGTCGAAGACGCCGGCCAGCTTGTACCCCACGATCTCCTCGGTGAAGTCGGGCAGCGAGCCGAACCAGGTGTCGCGGTTGCCGTCGACGTGGCCGTCCTCGCGCAGGTCCTTCTCTCCCACCATCCGCCACGGCAACGGGCCCGGCCGGCTCGCCACGGCCGCCACGAGGCGGGCGCCGTAGGCCGCCACGTCGCGCAGGCTGGCGGGGTCGAGATGGTCCCAGGTGTCGGCGGGGCGGTTGTAGTCCTCGTAGGGACCGCCGAAGACGAAGAGCACCGGCACCTCGCGCGTGTTGAAACTCATGTGGTCTGAGCCCGACCAGCCGCCCTGGCCGAGGGAGAGATCGAGGCCGTCGGAGTTGGCCGCGGGCACGATGTCCGCGAAGGCCGGCGTCGTGCCGAGGCCGCTGACGTAGAGTCGGCGGTCGGTCATGCGCCCCACGGTGTCGAAGTTGATCATGGCGTCGACACGGTCGAGAGGCAGCGGGGGTTCGCCCACGAAGCGGGCGCTGCCCTGCAGGCCCACCTCCTCGCCCCCGAAGAACGCGAAGACGATCCCGCGCCGGTCGGTCGCGTCGGCGTCGCCGACCAGGCGGGCGATGATGTCGCAGACGACCGTCACACCCGAGGCGTTGTCGTTGGCGCCGGGGTAGTAGTCGTCCGGACCGGGCGGCGGCGCGTCGTCGCCGGCCGGCACGACCCGGCCCAGATGGTCGAGGTGGGCGCCGACCACGAGCCAGCGGTCGGCCAGGGAGCCCCGGCCCGGCAGGACGCCCGCCACGTTGCGGTCTTCCCGTCCGGCAAGATCCTGCCCGGCCCAGCCCGTGCCCGTCAGGGGAACCGCCTGCTGCCAGGCGCCGGCGAAGGCCGGTTCGAGGCCGGCCGCGGCGAGCCAGCCGGTGATGGTGTCGGCGGCGGCGAGGACGGCGCTCGTGCCGCTGCCCCGGCCGGCGAGGGCCGGGGCGGTCAGGGTGCGCACCCGCGCCAGCATGGCGGCCGTATCCGGCGCCGCCGGAACGGCGTGGGCCAACGGCACGGCGGGCCCGGCCATCGTCAGCGCGACGACCGCGGCGCGGAGGGTTCCTGCAGCGGAGAACCTCATGCCGACCCTCCCAGCACGGCCTGGAAAACGGACCGGCCGCCGCAGAAGCGGCCGCAGAGGTGTCCGAAGACGCCCGCGTGCTCGGCGAGGCGGGCAGCCGGGTAGCCCGCCGTGGCCATGATCACCGCGAGGACGTCGGTGGTGACGTCGCGCGTGCAGGTCCGGGCCGAATCGCTCGTGGGCGACCCGAACGGCCCCTCGTCGTCGAAGAGGCCGAGGCGCCCCGCGAGGTGGACCGGCCCCTTGCGGATTCCCGCGTACTCCTCGCCCGGTTCGCCCACGCGCAGGGTCACGTCGCCCCGCACCAGATCCAGGTCGTACATGCCGATCGGCAGCAGGAACTGCAGCGATGCCAGATTGCAGGTGTCGACGATGTTGCTGATGCGGTAGAGCTCGTTGCCCTTGAGCACGCGGCGGAGCAGCGCTTCGCTGCTGGGGCGGTGGCGCGAGGGATCCATGCCGAAGCTCCTGTAGAGGTCGCGCGCCTCGGCCAGACCGGGGATCTGCGCCGGGGTGCGGTCGCCGAGGGCGGTGCGCAGGTCGGCGCCGAGCGCCGCCGTCGCGGCCGCCACCGCCGGATCGTCGGCCACGGTGATCCCCGCGACCTGGACCACGGCGCAGGCCACGCGGCCGGCGGCGCCGGGATCGATGCTGACGGCGCGGCCGTCGGGCAGGCGGCAGGACGGCTCGCTCACGCGTCCGCTCCGCCGCGCGAGCCGTACATGCGCTCGTAGTAGCCCTGGTAGTCGCCGCTGCGGATCTCCTCCCACCAGGAACGGTTGGCCAGGTACCAGTCGACGGTGCGGGCCAGGCCGTCCGAGAAGGCCACCTCCGGCTGCCAGCCCAGTTCCTCCCGGATCAGGGTCGCGTCGATGGCGTAGCGCAGGTCGTGCCCGGGGCGATCCTTGACGAAGGTGATCAGGTCGCGGCTGCGCCCGAGGTGGTCGACCAGCATCTCGACCAGCGTGATGTTCCGCATCTCGTTGCCGCCGCCGACGTTGTAGACGCCCCCCGGCCGCCCGCGCCGCAGCACGGCGTCGACCGCGGTGCAGTGGTCGCGCACGTAGAGCCAGTCGCGCACGTTGCGCCCGTCGCCGTACACGGGCAGCGGCTTGTCCTCCAGGGCGTTGGCGATCATCAACGGGATCAGCTTCTCGGGAAACTGGTACGGGCCGTAGTTGTTGCTGCAGCGCGTGGTCATCACCGGGAATCCGAACGTGTGGTGGAAGGCGCGGCAGAGCAGGTCGGCCGAGGCCTTGCTGGCGGAGTAGGGCGAGTTGGGCGCCAGGGGCGTCGACTCCGTGAACGCGCCCTCGTCGCCGAGGGAGCCGTACACCTCGTCGGTGCTGACCATGACGAAGCGGTCGACGCCGGCGGCGCGGGCCTCCTCGAGGAGGATCTCCGTGCCCACCACGTTGGTCGTCACGAAGACCTCCGGCCCCTCGACGCTGCGGTCGACGTGGCTCTCGGCGGCGAAGTGCACCACGGCGTCGATGGCGTGGTCGCGCAGGGCGGTGCGCACGGCGGCGCGGTCGCGGACGTCGCCCCGCACGAAGGCGTAGCGCGGGTCGTCCTCGCACCCGGCCAGGTTGGCCAGGTTCCCGGCGTAGGTGAGCAGGTCGAAGTTGACCACGTGGTCGTCGCCGCGCTCGAGCAGGAGGCGGACATAGTTGGCGCCGATGAAGCCGGCGCCGCCGGTGACGAGGATGTTCATGTCGCGCTGCTTCCTGCGCCCGGGGCGCCGTTGGAACCTTCCGTCTCGACCCGCATCACGCGCCCACCGCCTGCCAGGCCGCCAGAAACTCCCGGGTCCGCGTCGCGGAAACCCGGGCGGGCGCGCCGGGTTCCTTCAGGCTCGTGCCCACGATGCACCCGTCGGCGTGGGCCCGCAGCATGGCCGCCGTCGCCGCGTCCGCCCCGCTGCCCACCAGGAGCGGACAGTCGGGCAGGGCCTCGCGGACGGTCACGAGGTCGGCCGGATCGGTGCCCGCACCCGTGGCCGCCCCGGTGACGATGACGGCATCGGCGCGACCGCGCAGGCGCAGATCGGCCGCCTCTTCCGCCAGCGGGCGGGCCACGAGGGGCCGCGCGTGCTTGACCCGCACGTCGGCCAGGATCGCCACGTAGGCGGCCGGCCGGTCGGCCCCCAGTTCGCGCCGCCGGCGCAGGGTCTCCCAGGCGCGGCCGGTGATGGGGCCCTGGTCGGTCACGGCGGCGCCGCTGTGGACGTTCACGCGCACGAACCGCGCGCCGGTGGCGACGGCGATTCCCAGGGCGCTGTCCACGTCGTTGCGCAGGACATTCACGCCGAGGGCCACGTCCGGGAAGTGCCGCCCGACCGCCCCGACGAGGCGCGTCATGGCGGCCACCGTCTCGGCGCCCACCCGGCCGGGCAGGAAGGGCACATCGTGGTAGTTCTCGACCATGATCGCCCTCACACCGCCGGCGGTCAGGGCCTCGGCCTCGGCCAGGGTGAAGGTCTCGACCGCGGCCAGGTCGCCCTGCCAGCCGGGGCTGCCGGGAAGCGCGGGCAGGTGGATCATGCCCACGACACCGCTCCCCAACGCTTCTCGCAAGTCGTCACGGGTCCACATCATCGCCTCGTTTCAGGTCGGTTCCGGCTCGCGGGGAGCATTTTCTTGGCGTCGCGCCTGTGATAGAATAAATTCTTCCCCGTCGACCAGACAAGGATTTAAGGAGCAGCATGCAGATCATCAACGGCAAGACGGGCTGGCTCGAGGTCATCTGCGGCCCCATGTTCAGCGGCAAGAGCGAGGAGCTGATCAAGCGCCTGCGTCGGGCCCAGATCGCCAAGCGGCGGGTGCAGATCTTCAAGCACGCCATCGACGCCCGCTACGACGCGACGAAGATCGTCTCCCACAGCGCCCAGAGCATGCCCGGGGTCGCCGTCAGCGACGTGCGCGACATCCTCGACCTCGTCGACGACCGCACGGAGCTGGTCGCCATCGACGAGGGCCAGTTCTTCAGCGACGACATCGTCGAGGTGGCCAACACCCTGGCCAACCGCGGCAAGCGGGTCATCGTCGCCGGGCTCGACCTCGACTACATGGGCAACCCCTTCGGCCCCATGCCTCAGCTGCTCTGCTCGGCCGAGTACGTGACCAAGCAGCTCGCCATCTGCATGACCTGCGGCGATCCGGCCAACTTCACCCAGCGCCTGACCAAGGCCACCGAGCAGGTCGTCGTCGGCGCCGCCGAGACCTACGAGGCCCGCTGCCGCCTGCATTTCGAGCCGCCCGCCGAGGCCGGCGCCGACGGGGAAGCAGAAGGCCCCGAGCGCCGCAGCGCCCGGGGCTGATCTCCCGTTCCGATTCCGCCGCTCCTACGTGAAGAAGTGCGGATCGATCTGCAGTTCCTTCGCCTTCTCGCGCAGTTCCCTCACCCGCACCGAAGTGACGCCCAGGAATCGCGCCACCGGGCTCAGCTCCTCGGGCTCGGCCGGTGCGTCGGTCGCGGACGGGTCGGCGTCCTCGCCGCTCGTGGTCAGGGCGATCTCCTCGCCCAGGGCGATCATGGCGGCGACCTGCGCGTTGCGCGCCTCGTCGGCCGCGAAGTCGTGGTGCCAGCGGACGGCATCCTCCAGGTCCTGGCTCAGGTTCCATTCCCGGATCAGCAGGGCCCCGAGGGCGCCGTGGTCGAAGCCGAGGGTCTCCTTCTCGACCTCGTGGTAGGGCCGCCCCGTCGTGGCCGACTCGGTGAGGATCTCCTGGAAGAGCTCCGGGTGGGAGCGAGCCAGGACGAGCTGCCCGATGTTCTGCATCAGGCCGCCGATGAACACCGCCTCGGGATCGGCCCGTCCGACGACCTGGGCCACGAGTTGGCCCGCCATCGCCGACATGACCGACTGGCGCCAGATCTTCTGGTAGAGCATGCCGGCACCGGGCGCCAGGAAGACCGAACGCGCAGCCGTGACCAGGGTCCAGTTGCGGATGGCGACGAAGCCCAGGCGCACGATGGCCTCGCTGACGGTCTTGATCTCGCGGACCGCGCCGTAGAAGGGGCTGTTGGCGATGCGCAGCACCTTGGCCGTGAGGGCCTGGTCCATGGCCAGGGCCGATTCGAGCTTCGTGGCCGTGGTCCGCGGGTCTTCGATGACGGCCATGATGTGGCAGGCCGCCCGCGGCAGGGCCGGCAGCTCGCCGCTGTGGCTGAGTACGATCTCCGGCGTCAGCCGGACGGTCGCGCCGTCGCCGTCGGCCCACGCCGGGGCTTCGGGCAGGGCGTCGGCGGTCTTCGGGTCCGGCATCGCGGTGCGACCGGTGTCGGTCTCCGGCGCGGACGTGCCCGCCGGCGCCAGCTTCAGCTTGCGGCGCGGGCGCGGGGCCGGCGCCCCTTCGTCGGCGTTCTCGGCGGTGGCCGGTTGCACCACGAAGGGATCGATCTCGGGCGCATTCGAGGCGGCCGGCGCCGGGCCGGGCGAGACCGGCCCGCCGATGGCGAGGGGGTCGTCGGAGCCCGGCGGGTCGGCGGCGAGAGCCGGCGGCTGCGGACCGCGTTCCGCCCGCAGGGCCTGGCTCTTCTGGCGACGGTGCAGTTCGGACTTGAGGATGCCGGCAACCCGCCCCTGGCGCGTCTGCACGCCCTTGGCCAGCAGCTGCATGCGGGCCAGGGCGAACTGGGCCAGGATCTCGGCGATGGCCAGCGACTTCTCGGCGGCCTTGTCGGCGTCGAGGTAGATGAACGTGTTCCAGTGGCCCTGGGAAGGCAGGGGCACGATGACGATCTGGCGATCGCGGCTGCCGCGGCCGAGCATCAGGGTCAGGTCGAGGGGGAAGTGCTTCACGGGCACCGGCCCGGCGTACACGGTGGCCTCGTTGGCCGTGGCCTCGAAGATGTCGGCGCGAGACGTGGGGATGGGTGCCCGGCCGTCCGGCCGCTTCCGGCGGGCCTCGGGCGGGACCTTGATGTTCTCCTCGAGGAAGACCTGCAGGCCGGTCGTCCACTTCTTCAGCAGCAGCATGCGCAGGCCGGTCTTGCCGGCGAGACCGACGAAGTACTTGGGGAAGTTCTTGAACTCGGAAATGGTCGTCAGCTCGGCGATGCCGGCGCGGAGCAGGGCCATGCCGTCGCGGCCCACGTCGCCCCGCGCATGGCGGAGGGGAGCCACCACGGGCCCCCGCACCGGTTCCACGGCGGGGGACTCGGGCTGGTCGGTGTCCGCCTCGTCGGTGGGCACGTTGCCCACGTCGCCCGTTTCGGCGGTGAGCTCCTGCACCCGCGACTGCAGCGTGCCGAGGGTCTGCAGGATCTCCTGGAGTTCGTTGGTCTTGCTCGCCACGTGTTCCCTCACTGTCGGCGGACCGGCGACGCGGCCGGGGGCGTCCGGGGGCCTCGCACGGTCTCGTGGACCGTCGTCATCTGCTCATCGGCAGCTTACGGGGCCCCTTTTACCGTTTTTTGCCCTTCCCGCCCCCCGGCCCGGCGGTTGCGTCCGGGCCGCCCGCCGGTTAGGTTGGCCCGGAAACACCGCTTCGGGAACCGTCCGGGGGAGTCTTCCATGCCGTTCCGCATCACCAAGTCGTTCCGCTTCGACGCGGCCCATCACCTGCCCCACGTGCCGGAAGGCCACAAGTGCGGCCGGCTGCACGGCCACACGTACACGGTGAAACTGGGTCTGGAAGGCCCGCTGGACGAGCGGATGGGATGGGTCCAGGACTACGGCGACGTGAGCGCCGCCTTCCGGCCCGTGCTGGAGATGTTCGACCACTACGACCTGAACGCCATTCCCGGGCTCGAGAACAGCACCGCCGAGATCATGGCCCGCTGGATCTACGAGCGGCTGAAACCGGACCTGCCGCTCCTGGTGGACGTCACGGTGTGTGAGACGCCCACCACCGAGGCGGTCTACCGGCCCTGAGGCGAGAGTTCCAGCCGGACGGGCTCGACGCTCTCGGCGGGGACCCAGCCTTCCCAGTCGCCCCCCATGCCGACCCGCACCCATCCCTCGCGACGGCCGACGATGTTCAGGGTCAGGCCGTCGTGCACCTCGAAGAGGGTCGAGAAATCCCGCGACGGGCCCGAGCGCACGGCGACCTCGTCGGCCACGACGACGGCCTCGTCGCGGCCCTGTTCGTCGTACCAGCGCGCCGTGGTGATCGCCACGACCACGACGAGGACCCCGGCGCCGGCCAGGAGCAGCCGCCGGTGGCGCTCGCCGAAGCCGTCGCGGTACCATCCCCAGGCCACGAGCCCGGCCACCAGCCACGCCAGCACCACCGTCAGCAGGCCCCACTGGTCGAGGGTGAAGGCCTGGACCAGCGCCACGAACTGGGCGATGAACAGGGGCAGCGAGCCCTCGTTCAGTTCGAGGTCGCGGATGTGGCGCCGCACCCACTGGAGGTTGGCCGCCACGTCGCGGTCGCGGGGCGCCAGCCGTTCGGCGCGCAGGTACGAGGCCACCGCGCGGCCGAGTTCGCCACGGCGGGCGTAGGTGTTGCCGAGATTGAAGTGCAGCACCGGATCGTTGACGCCGGCCTCGCGGGCTTCCAGGTACAGCGCCGCCGCATCGTCGAGACGCCCTTCGGTGTAGGCCTGGTTGCCTTCGGCCAGCAGGCGCGCGGGATCGGCCCCCGGACGGTCGTCGCCCGCCCCGGCGGGCCCGGCCAGGCCGGCCAGGAGCAGGGCGAGCAGCAGGATCGCCAGACGCGGCATCGCGCCGCCGACCTGGCCACGGGCCCGGTCGACCCGCCGCAGGACCTCGGCGGCGTCGCGGGCCAGATCGACCGAGGCCGTCCCGCCGGCGCCGCCGAAACGGGCCGCATCGCAGGCCGCGAGGATCCCGGTCAGGCGTCGCGCGGCGGCGGCATCGTCCAGGGCGCGGCAGTGGGCCTGGACCTGCTCCGGCCCCACCGAGGCCAGGGGCCGGTCGTGGCAGTCGGCGACGTAGCCGCAGATGGCCCGGGCCACGTCGTCGGGACTCGGGGCGGCCTCGGGGGCCAGCCGCGCCAAGGCGGCCGCCAGGGCCCCTCGCCGACGCCGTCCGGCCGGGTCGCGCCGGGCGGCGGCCCAGCGGGCCAGAAGCAGGCGGAAGCCGCCCAGCAGGGCCACGGGCAGCAGCAGCAGCCCCCACCACAGGCGGCCGCCGGTCCAGGTGCCGGACTGCCGCGAGAGGGAGCGCGGCACCTGGTGGATGAAGGCGAGGTCTTCGCCGAGCCGGGCGATCTCGCTGCGCAGGAAGCCGGACTCGTCCTCGCTGGGGCGGGGGCGGTCGCTCGGCAGCACCGTCACGCGCCAGGGCTCGGTGTGCGAGGTGCGGTAGCGGCCATCGGCCGCGTCGAACCACGTCAGCGCCACCGCAGGCACCTCCAGGGCGCCCTCCAGATCGGGCACGATGACCTTCTCCACCGCGATGTGGCCCACGAGCCGGTCACGGTCGATGGCCGTGCGGTAGTTCTCGCCGGCGTCGTGCAGCCGCGCCCCCACGGGCACCGGCACCGGCAGTTCGCTGAATCCCTTGAGGAAGCCGTCGGCCGTGAGCCTGACCTGCAGCCCGATGGCCTCGCCCCGCGGCACCGTATCGCGGTCGACCACGCTCACGAGGTCGAGGGACGTGGCCACGAGCCCGCTGTAGCCGTCCGGGGCCGGCCGCGGCAGTTCCTGCACGGTGATGGTGAGCGGTTCGGTGCGCAGGACGCGCGGGCCGGTGCGCGAGCGCTGGGACTGGAAGAAGCGGTCGAAGACTCCCGCCGGGAAGCTGAGCTCGGCCGGCTCGATGGTCAACGCACCGGCACGGGTCGGGAAGACGGCGTAGCGGATCTCGGTCACGTTGTAGGCCCGGCCCCTGACCACGCGGCGTGCATTCTTCTCGCCGAGATCCTCGCGCCAGAAGCCCTCCGTGCGCGGCGGGGTGTACGACGGGTTGTTCCAGGGCTGGACCCGGCGCCAGTAGCTGAAGGTGACGACCACCTGCTGACCGACCCAGGCCTTGTCGTGGTCGGCGGTGAGCGTGACGAAGATGTCGTCGCCAGGCTGGCCGGCGGCCCCGCCCGCGCCCGCAGCGGGCTCCGGATCCGGTCGCGCGGTGCGGTTGCCGGTCTGGGCCGGAGGCAGGGCATTCGCACCCGCGGCCGCCTGCGTGACCGTGATGGCGATGGGCTCGGTGCTGCAGGTGGCGCCGCCCGCATGGATCGTGACGGCCGGTATCGTGAAGTCGGCGTCGGTCTCGACCCGCAGGAAGTAGGTGCGCGACACGGAGGTCTCGGTGCGCCCGTTCACCATGCTCATGCTCTGGTTGGTGCCCCCGGCATAGGTGCGCACGCCCGGGATGGCGGGCAGATCGAAGTCCGCCGACCAGCCCATGTCGCCGCGCGTGCTCACCGTCAGCATGATCTCGCCGCCCTGGGGCACGCTCGTCCGATTGACCGCCGCGTCGCACTCGTAGGTCGCGCGGGCCGGTCCGGCCAGGGCCAGGATCACACCCACGGCCGCGATCAGGCCGCCAAGGTCTCGTCGCCTCACCATTTCTTCCCGCTCTTCGGTTTGCCGCCCTTCAGGCGTTTCTGGACCGAGCGCTTGAGTTCCTCCTCGTCCCGGT
Organism: bacterium; assembly: GCA_020440705.1. NCBI lineage: Bacteria > bacterium. The sequence goes on from JAGRNP010000005.1 coordinate 70,789, forward strand.
CGAGGGCCTTGAGGATCTGCTCCTGCTGCTCCTTGGTCAGCTCCTCGGGGTTCGCCCCGTCCTGCCCATCCTCGGACGGCTCGGGCTGCTGCTGGTCCTCACCGGGCTGATCCGGCCGGGGCTGCTCCGTGGGCTCCTGCTCGTCCTGCCCCTGCTCCTGATCCTGCGGCTGCTCCTGCTGCTGCTGGCCCTGTTCGCCGTCCTGCTCTTCCTGCTGCTCCTGCTGCTGCTGTTGCTGGTCCTGCTGCTCGTCCTCGCCCTGCTGGTCCTGCTGCTGCTCTTCCTGCTCCTGCTCCTGCTTCTCCTGCTGCTGTTCCTGCTGCTGCTGCTGTTCCTGCTGCTGCTGTCCCTGCTGCTGCTGCTCCTCGAGCCGGCGCTGGGCGACCTCGAGGTTGAAAAGGGCGTCCTTCTGGTCCGGATCGAGGCGGAGGGTCTCGCGCAGGCTCTCGACGGCGCCCTGGGGATCGCCGGCGGCGAGCCGCGCGGTGCCCTGGTTGTAGAGGGCCTCGGCCCGGAGCGTCGGATCCTCGCTCGCGTCGGCCACCCGATCGAAGGCCCCGAGGGCGTCTTCGTAGCGCTCGAGCTGGAAGAGGGCCTCGCCCACGGCGAGGGAGATGACCGGATCGTCCGGGGCCTGCACGAGGGCCGACTCGAAGCGGGCCAGCGCCCCCTCGTAGTCGCCTTCCGCGTAGAGCCGGAGGCCTTCGTTCATGTCGCCCAGCTGCGGCGGCACCACCGCGGCCTGCGCGCCGGCCCCGACGGCCAGGCCCAGCGCCAGGCCGGCGGCGAGCGCCGCGACACCGCTGCGGGTCCACGCTCCGGCGGTCGCCACCGGTCGCCGCCGCGCACGCACCAGCAGACGCAGGCCGAAGCACAGCACCGCCAGCAGCAGGGGCCACACGAAGCGTTCCTGGTAGGCGGAGATGCGGCGGTCCTCCAGATCGCGCCGGCCGAGGCGCTGCAGTTCGGCGAAGAGCCGGTCGCCCGCCAGGCCGTCGACCCCGAGCCGGAAGGCACTGCCCCCGCCGATGTCGGCCAGTTCCTGCAGGCGCGACAGATCCATGTGGGTGGTGACGACATTGCCCTCGTCGTCCCGGAGGAACCCGTTCGGACGGCCGAGGTTGTCCGTCACCGGAATCAGGCCGCCCCCCTCGTCTCCCACGCCGACCGGGATCAGGCGGATGCCCGCGTCGCGGCAGGACTTCGCCTCGGCTTCCCAGTCGCCCTCGAGGTCCTCGCCGTCGGTCACCAGCAGGATGGCCTGGAAGGCGCCGTCGTCGTGTTCGCCCCGGCCCTTGGCCAGCAGTTCCCGGCTCGTCTTGAGGGCGGCGCCAATGTCGGTGCCCTGCTCGCTCATCATGTCCGGTCCGGCCATCTTCAGGAAGATGTCGGCCGTGCCGTAGTCGAGGGTGAGCGGGCACTGGACGAAGGCCGCGCCCGCGAAGAAGACCAGGCCCACGCGGCTGGCTTCCAGCCGTGAGAGAAAGCTGCCCAGCTCGGCCTTGGCGCTCTCCATGCGGTTGGGGACCACATCCTCGGCGAGCATCGAGTTGGAGATGTCCAGGGCCACGACGATGTCCGACCCCTGCTGCGTGACGGTCACCTCGCTGGCGCCCCACTGGGGCCGGGCCAGGGCCAGCAGCAGCCAGAAGAGCCCGGCCAGGTAGAGGAAGCGGCGCCAGCCGCGCACGCGGGGATTGTCCCCTTCGAGGTGGGCCGCCGCCCGGGGGCCGAGCAGGCGGGCCAGACGCCCCGCGGCGCGGCGGTCACCCGCCCGCAGCAGCAGCCACATCAGCGGCAGCAGGGGCACCAGCCACAGCCAGAACTCGACGGCGAATCGCAAGGGCGTCTCCTCCTAGGGCACGCGGCGCAGCCAGGTGGCGCCGAGCAGCCCCTCCAGCAGCAGCAGCAGCAGGCCCGGCACCGCGAAGGCCGCCATGCGCTCGCGGTACCAGGTGCTGACGGTGGTCTCGTAGCGCGCCGTCTCGAGCGCGTCGATGGTCGCGAAGATGCGGGCCAGGGTTTCCGGGTCGGTCGCCTGGTACATCTCGCCGCCGGTCGTGGCGGCGATGCGGCGCAGCAGGTCCAGGTCGATGCGCGTTTCGACCTGGCGCGTCTGCCGGCCGAAGATGGGGTCGTCGACCGGATACGGCACCATGCCCTCGCGTCCGATGGCCACGGTGTAGACGCGCACGTCGAGGGACTTGGCCAGCTTGGCCGCCGTCTCCGGTTCGAGGGTCGGCACGTTGTTCACGCCGTCGGTCAGCAGGATCACGGTGCGGCTCGGCGAGGTCGAATGCTTGAGCCGTGCGACCGCCGTGGCCAGGCCCAGGCCGATGGCGGTGCCGTCGTCGACGAGACCCACCTGGATCTCGTCGAGGAATCCGGTCAGCACCGGATGATCGAGGGTGAGCGGGCACTGGGTGAAGGCCCGGGCCGCGAAGACCACGAGCCCGATGCGGTCGTTGGGCCGGCCGGCGATGAATTCGCGGATGACCTGCTTGGCCGCGCCCAGGCGGTCCTGGGGTTCGAAGTCGAGGGAGCGCATGCTGCCGCTGATGTCGAGGCTCAGGACGATGTCGATGCCCTCGCCCTCGATCTCCTCGGAGCTGTGGGCCTGCCGCGGACCGGCCGCGGCCACGACCAGCAGCACCAGGGCCACGGCCGACAGCCAGGGCAGCGCGCGGGCGAGGCGCACCCGCGGCGGGTCCGCGGGCGGCGCCAACAGGTCCAGGCGGGCGTGACGCAGCGCGGCCGGATCGCCGCCGCGCCGCAGACGCCACCAGGCGGCGGCCAGG